>CACZRK010000313.1 GCA_902783515.1 uncultured Coriobacteriaceae bacterium
GACGGGCGACGCGGGCGCCCGCGGGTGGCGGCGCGCGTGGTGTCGGCCACGACGGGCGCGCGACGACGGGCGCGCGACGGGCGCCCCCAGCGTCCGTCGCCGACACTCGTCCCGCGACTTCTCTGCGACTGTCTAGGATACTAGCCGCGTCAAGGGGATTGGTGCGGTGGCGGAAAAAGCCATACGCGCGCGGGCGCGGGGTGGGAGACGGGGCATGCGCGGGCGGGGCGGTGGGGGGCGCACGGGAGGTGGGGGGCGCACAAAAAAACGACTCGTGAGGTCGCCGTGCGAAGAAAGGGCGTGCGTGACCGCACGCGTCGGCTTTTCTCGCGGGGCGACCGCACGCGCGCCCTTTTTCAACGGCGCGCGTGCGGTCAGGCGGTCGGAGACCAGGAGTCAGCCCCCACGCCGCCGTCCCCGGCGGGCAAGGCCACACCGCCCGAAAGGCCGCGCGGCCTACGCCTTCGGCAGCAGCAGCTGTGCGATCATCACCGCGTTGAGCGCCGCGCCGCGCAGCAGCTGGTCGGCGACGACCCACAGCGACACGCCACGGTCGCCGTCGATCGTCGGGTCGCGGCGGATGCGTCCCACGAACGTGTCGAACGAGCCGGCGTGCATCGCCGGCATCGGGTAGACGTTGTGGGCGGGATCGTCCTCCAGCACGACGTGCTCCCCGGCGGCGATGGCGGCCTTCACGTCGGCGATCGCCACCGGGCGGTCAAACTCCAGGTTGATCGACTCGCTGTGGCAGCGCAGCACCGGCACGCGCACGCACGTCGGCGCGACGCGCACGGTCGGGTCGCCGAAGATCTTCTTGGTTTCCACGACCATCTTCCACTCTTCCTTGGTGTAGTCGTCGTCAAGGAAGACGTCGATGTGCGGGATGCAGTTGAAGGCGATCTGGTGCTGGAACGCGCTGACCGTGGGCTCCTTGCCGTCCAGGACCTCGCGCGTCTGGTCGCGCAGCTCGGCCATGCCCTTGGCGCCAGCACCCGACGCGCTCTGGTAGCTGGACACCACGATGCGGTCGATGTGCCCGAGCGCGCGCAGCGGCTGCAGCGCGACGACCATCTGGATGGTCGTGCAGTTCGGGTTCGCGATCACGCCGCCGTGCCACGCGACGTCGCCGGGATTGACCTCGGGGACCACCAGCGGCACGTCGTCCTCCATGCGGAAGGCGCTGGAGTTGTCGATCATGACGGCACCCGCGTCCACGACAGCCTGCCGCATCGCGCGTGACACGCTCGCACCCGCGGAGAACAGCGCGATGTCCACCCCCGCGAAGCTCTCGGGCGTCATCTCCTGCACGGTCAGCTCGCCGCCGCGGAACGGCAGCGTCGTGCCCGCCGATCGGGCGGACGCCAGCGCGCGCACCTCTGACGTCGGGAAGTCCAGCGCCTCCAGGCACTTGAGCATCTCGCGGCCCACGGCGCCGGTCGCGCCGGCGACGGCGACGACGGGTCGGGCGGGCATCGTCTTGGTCCACGCCATGGCTACCTCACCACCTTGACGTTGTTTTCCTCTTCCTCGGAGTCCAGGCCGAAGGCGGTGTGCAGCGCCTGGACGGCGTGCGCGCACTCGTCGGCGTCCACGACGGTGGAGATGCAGATCGGCGAGGTGGAGATCATGGAGATGTTGATCTTGGCGTCCGCGAGCGTGCGGAACATCTTGGCGGCAACGCCCGGGTAGCTCTTCATGCCGGCGCCGACCAGGGAGACCTTGGCGATGTGCGTGTTGATCTCCACGCCCTCGCCGCCGATCTCACGGCAGATCTCGCTGACCGTTCCGGTGATGTGCTCGACGTCATCCATCGGCGTGGTGAAGGAGATGTCCGTCAGGCCGTCGTGGCTGACGTCCTGGATGATGATGTCCACGTTCACGCCCATCTCGCCGAGGCGGGTGAAGATGGTCGCGGCGATGCCCGACCGGTCCGGGACGTGGCGCATCGTGATCTTGGCCTCAGAGAGGTCGTGGGCGATGCCGCTGATGACGACGCCCTCGCTGTAGTTGGTGTCCATGCGGTCTGGGGCCTCCTCGATGATGGTTCCCTTGGAGTCGGGCAGGAAGGTCGAGCGGGCGTGGATCACCACGCCGTACTTGCTCGCGAACTCGACGGCGCGCAGCTGCAGGACGCCGGCACCGTTCGCGGACAGCTCCAGCATCTCGTCGTAGGAGAGGCGCTCGATGCGGTGCGCCTTCGGGCAGATGCGCGGGTCGGCGGTGTAGACGCCGTCCACGTCGGAGTAGATCTCGCAGTAGTCGGCGCCGACCGCCGCCGCCAGCGCCACGGCCGTGGTGTCCGACCCGCCGCGACCCAGCGTCGTGATCTCGCCCGCCTCGTTGATGCCCTGGAACCCGGCGACGACGACGATGTTGCCCTCGTCCAGGTCCTTGCGCAGGCGCTCGACCCCCACGATGGCGCCGATCTTGGCGGCGGTGTAGGACTCGTCGGTGACGATGCCCACCTGCGCGCCCGTGTGGCTGACCGCCGGCACGCCCAGGGCCTGCACGGCCATGGCGAGGACGGCGACCGAGACCTGCTCGCCGGTGGACAGCAGCATGTCCATCTCGCGCGCGGACGGGTTGGGGTTCACGGAGTGGGCGAGGTCCAGCAGGTGATCGGTGTTGTCACCCATGGCGGAGACCACGCACACGACCTGGTTGCCCGCGTTGTGGCGGCGCACCAGGCGCGACGCTACGTTCTTGATGCGTTCGGCAGTGGCGACCGAGCTGCCACCGAACTTGGCGACGACGAGAGCCATGGCAACCTTTCCAGATGAGACGATCAGGCGTCCCGGGCGTCACGACGTGACCACATGGCGGTGCCGCCACGACCGGTCAGGCAAGTATAGGACCAGGCGCGCCACCTGCGCCCGCCATGCCACAAATGGACAATAAGCTGCAGGTAGACGCCATAGATGTTGCTGCCGTGTTTCAACTCCACACAATCACCAGACGCCAGGGAACCGTGGCCTCCGTGGCCGCCGTCTGCTAGAATGGGACGCACCCGGCCGCCACGCGCGGCCAGCCCCCTCAGCAATGGTCGCGCTCGTCTCGCCCCGGCGGCGTTCGCGGGCGACGTCGCGGCGACCGGCACGGCACGACCGACACGGCTCGTCTCCGAAGAGGGGGATCGCATGGACGCCATCGACCGACAGGACACCCGCCGTGGCAGGCGGCCAGGTCGTCTCCTCCACCCCGGCTACGTCCCCCAGCACCTCGCGCCGCGCCGCCGCATGGGTGCTGTCACGGTCACGCTCGTGGTCGCGCTCGGGTCCCTCGCCGTCACGCTGCTGGGCATGGTCGTCCAGACGGGGTCGCTGGCGAGCGCCTGGGCCGTCGTCACGCGCATGCCCGCGCTCCTTCCGCTCAACTGGCTGCCCGTCGCGCTGCTCGCCGCGACGCTCACCCTCGCCTGCGCGAACCCCTTCGGGGCGCTTGCCGCCACGGAGGCGACGGTCGGCCTGCTCAACCTCGCGAACCGCGTGAAGGTCGAGGCGCGGGGCGAGCCGCTCGTGCCCGGTGACCTGCTGCTCGCGCGCGAGGGCATCGGCGCCGCGGGCGAATACGACCTTGACCTGCACCCAGGCGCCGTCATCCTGATCGCCCTCGCGTTCGCGGCGCTCGTGGCGGCCGCCGTCGCCCTGCGTGGGCGCGGGGTCGGCATGCGCCGCCGACGACGCCTGGCCGTCGCCGTCGCCTGCGCCGGCGCGAGCTGCCTGGCGCTCGCCGCGACGGTCGGCAGCGCCGACGTCTACCAGCGGTCGCTGGACGGGACGCTGGACGCCGCGCGACAGTACGACCTGGGCGCGGTGTCCGAGGCGCTGGGGTTCAACTACGCCTTCCTGCACATGGCGAGCCTCACCGCCGTCCCGAGGCCCGCCGGCTACGACGCGCGCGAGGTGGAGGCGCAGATCGCGTCCTATCTCGCCAGCCCCCGCTCGGACGAGACCGGGCTCGCCGCGCGCGGCGTGCAGCCCAACGTGCTCTTCGTCATGTGCGAGTCGTTCAGCGACGTGTCGGACGGGCCCGCGTTCGCGTTCACCGCCGCCAGCGACCCGCTCGCCGCGTACAAGCGCGTGTGCGCCTCGACGAACGCGCTGGCCAGCGGACACATCATCGTGCCGGGCTTCGGCGGCGGCACCGCGAACACCGAGTTTGACGTCACGACGGGCATGCAGACCGAAATGCTCGGCGGCAGCGAGACCACGGCGTTCTACACGGTGCGGGGCGCGACCGGCTCGCTGTTCCGCGTCGCCGACGGGCAGGGCTACGCGACCAGCTTCCTGCACCCCGGCCACGACTGGTTCTACGACCGCCGCAACGTCTACCCGCGCCTCGGCGTGGGGCGCCTCACGTTTGACGAGGCCTTTGACGATGGCGACCGCCTCGGCGGGTGGGTCACCGACGACGCGTTCCTGCGCCGGCTGCAGTCCAGCCTGACCGGTCTGTTCGAGCGCGGCGACCAGCCCGTGCTCGCCTACGGCGTCACGATCCAAAACCATCTGCAGTACACCTACGACAAGTACGTCTACGAGGGCGCGGAGACCTACGCCCCCGTGCCGCTGCGCGTGAGCGTCTCCGACACGAGCATGGAGGCGCTCGCGGTCTACCTGCGCGGCGTGCGCGACGGCGCCCAGATGCTCGAGAACCTCTGCACCACCCTGAACGCCACCGACGAGCCGACCGTCGTCGCCTTCTTCGGCGACCACCGCCCCGCCCTCGGCGCGTCCTTCTCCGCCTACCACGAGCTGGGCATGCGCGTCGGCGCGGACGCGGACGGCGCGCCGGCGGACGTCCTGGACACCTACGCCGTGCCGTTCGTGATCTGGGCAAACGACGCGTACATCAGGGAGGTGGACCCCGCGGCCGTCACGGCCTCGCTCGACCTGCCCGCGAGCGGGACGATCAGTGCCAACTACCTGGGCGAGGTGGTGTACGAGCTGGCGGGCCTGAGCGGGACCGACCCCTACTTCGACTTCCTCGCCGACGCGCGTCGGGCCGCGCCCGTGATCGGCCACGGCGTCTACGCGCTGCCCGACGGGACGCTCGTCCGGGCGGACGAGGCGCGGGACGTCGTCGAGCATGTCGGGGGCGACGCCGACGCGGCGGGCGGCGACGCCGCCCCGGATGCCACGCTTCTCGCGGAGGCGCGCGCCCGGGCGGCGCAGCTGCGCGCCTGGGAGTACTATCGGCTGAGGGACGAGCGTCTGTGACGAGGAGAGCGCGAGGAGAGCGGACGAGCATGGCGGACGAGCGCGGACATGACGTGACGATGACGGGCGCCGGCGGCGGCGCGGGCGGTGGCGGCGCGCGGCGCGGCGCGGGCGACATCCCCACCCCCGCCGCGGACGTCGCGTGCGACGAGGCGCTGCTGGCGCGGGCCAGGACGGCACTGCGCGAGACGTTCGGCCACGACGACTTCCGCCCCAGCCAGCTGCCGCTCGTGCAGCGCGTGCTCGCCGGCCGCGACGTGCTCGGCGTCATGCCCACCGGCGCCGGCAAGTCCATGGTCTACCAGATCCCGGCGATCATCCTGCCGGGCACGACCATCGTCGTCTCCCCGCTCATCTCCCTCATGAAGGACCAGGTGGAGGCGCTTCTCGACGCCGGCGTCGCCGCCTGCTGCCTCACGAGCGCGCAGACCGCCGAGGAGCGCGAGGCGACGCTCGCCCAGGTGCGCGCGGGCGCGTGCAAGCTCCTCTACGTCGCGCCCGAGCGCCTCGGCGACCAGCGGTTCCTCGCCGTCGCCCGCTCGCTGGAGATCCCGCTGGTCGCGGTGGACGAGGCGCACTGCGTCTCGCAGTGGGGGCAGGACTTCCGCCCGAGCTACCTGGGGATCGCCGACTTCGTGGCGGGGCTGCCCAGCTGTCCCTGCGTCTGCGCGCTCACGGCAACGGCAACCGCCCGCGTGCGCGCCGACATCGTGGAGGGCCTGCGGCTGGACGACCCGTTCACGCTCGTGTCCGGCTTTGACCGGCCGAACCTGTACTTCGGCGTGGAGCGCCCGGAGCCGCGCGACAAGGACGCGTGCCTGCTGCACCTCGTGACCAGGCGCGTGCAGGCGGGGCAGAGCGGCATCGTGTACTGCTCCACGCGCCGCGCCGTGGAGGACGTCTGCCGCCTGCTGCGCGACCACGGGGTGGCGGCGGGGCGCTACCACGCGGGCCTCGCCGCCGACGAGCGCGCGCAGGCGCAGGAGGACTTCGCCTACGACCGCACGCCGGTGATCGTCGCGACCAACGCGTTCGGCATGGGGATCGACAAGTCCAACGTGAGCTTCGTCATCCACTACAACATGCCCGGCGACCTGGAGAGCTACTACCAGGAGGCGGGGCGCGCGGGGCGCGACGGCGAGCCCGCCGACTGCATCCTGATCTACAACAAGCGCGACGTGGCGACGCAGCAGTTCCTCATCTCCAAGTCCTACGACGAGGCGATCGCCAACGGGGTGGACCCGCAGGTCGCGGCCACCACCAGGCAGACCGACAGCGAGCGCCTGCGGCAGATGACCATCTACTGCACCACGACGGACTGCCTGCGCTCCACGATCCTGCGCTACTTCGGCGAGACGGACGCGCCGTTCCGCTGCGAGCACTGCTGCAACTGCTCGACGGACTTCACGGTGGAGGACGCCACGGTGGAGGCGCAGAAGGTCATCTCGTGCGTGCTGCGCCTCGCGCAGCGCAACCGCAGCGTCGGCAAGGCGCTCATCGTGGACATCCTGCGCGGCTCCCGGTCCGAGCGCGTGCTGGGCGCGCACTATGACGAACTCAGCACCTACGGCATCATGGCGGACGCCTCGGCGCGGCGCGTGCGCTACGTGCTGGACGCGTGCGTGGACCGCGGCCTGCTCGAGGTGAGCGACGACCGCATGCCGACCGTCCACGCGACGCCGGCGGCCCACGAGTTCCTCCGCACGCGTGCGAGCTTCCAGCTGAAGGTGCCCCGGCGCCTGCCGCGCGTGGCCCCGACGGCCGTCAGCGGCGACCGTCACGGCGTGTTCGGCACCGGCGGGCGCGGCGGCGCGGGCGCGGGGGCGAGCGCCCCGCTCGACGCGTCCGACTTGGACAACGAGACGCTCGAGCGCCTGCGCCAGGTCCGCACGCGCCTGGCGCGCGAGGCCGGGGTGCCCGCCTACATCGTGTGCTCCAACGCGACGCTCGTGGACATGTGGCGCCGCGCGCCGCGCACGATGGACGAGCTTCTGCAGGTCTCCGGCATCGGCGTCTCCAAGGCACAGAAGTACGGCGCGGCGTTCCTGGCCTGCCTGAACGGTGAGGCCGAGGCGTAGCGCCCGCGGCGGGGCGGGGCTCACGGGCTACACGGGCCTCTCGACGTGTTGCCGATGCTGCGCCGTCCGTCCCGCGACGGCCCCGTCCGGGCGAAAATGCCCTACCATGGCCGGCAGGGCGACACGCGCGACGCCGCGGGCGGGCGGGGCGCGCTGCGCCAGGCACCAATGAGGAGGCTGACACGTGCCCGCTGTCATGACGCACTACCTGTTCGGCGAGAAGGCGCTCCCGGCGGTCGACGACATCCTGGGGCTGGACATGGCGCGGCCGGACCTGCGCGAGGCGTACTTCGTGGGGTGCCAGGGCCCCGACCCGCTCTTCTTCAAGGTGACGGGCATCAGGGCGCCGTCCGTGCGCGCCGTCGGCACGCAGATGCACCGCTGCAGGATGAGCGCCGCGCTCGCCGCGCTGCGCGACTCGATCGCCTACCTGCACGGCTCGAGCCGGGCGATCGGCATGGCGTTCTGCGCGGGGCAGCTCGCGCACTACCTGCTTGACCGCACGGCGCACCCGCTGGTGTACGCGCAGGAGTACGGGCTGTGCAGCTCGCCGGACCTCGCCGACGCGCATCACGAGGTGCACGCCCTGATAGAGAGCGACATCGACGCCGCGATGCTGCAGCTCATGCACCACACGACCGTGAGCACGCTCGGCCCGCTGGACGCGACGCGCATGTCGGAGCGGGCGCGGCTGGTCGCCGGCATCCTGGTCACCCACATGGGGCGCCGGGTGTACGGGCGCGACGTCCGCCCCGTCGACTTCGGGCACGCGCTCTCCACGATGCGGCTGTGCTATCGGCTGATCGAGCCGGCGGGCTCGCGCGACGCGCACCGCATGGGCACGATCGAGCGCGTCTTCCGCAAGCACTCCGAGCTTGAGGCGCTCGCCCACCGCATCGACCTCGGCGTGCGCACGCCGTCGATGAACCCGGACCACGCGCCGTGGATGAATCCCTTCACCGGCGAGCGCTCGTGCGCGTCGTTCCCGGACCTCTTTGACCATGCCGTCGATGAGTTCGTGACCTGGCTGCCCGCCTACGCCAGCGGCGTGGGGACGCTGGAGACGGCGCGCGCGATCACCCGCGGGATCGACTACTCCGGGCGGCA
>CACZRK010000314.1 GCA_902783515.1 uncultured Coriobacteriaceae bacterium
CCCTCCACCGGCGCGCGCCACGGGCCGAGCTCGACGACGGGCACCGGCTCGCCGTAGGCGTACGCGTCGCACCACGCGGCGCAGAGCACGAGGTGCAGCACGAGCAGGGCCGACAGCGCGACGCCCGCCGCGTCGCGGCGAAAGGCGCCGCGCGCCAGCGCGTCGGCGGCCAGCACGGTCTGCTGGGCGGCGAGCACGCAGAACGTGGCGAGCAGCAGCTGGTTGGTCGCCAGGCTCGCGGGCTGCAGCAGTGGGCTCATGTCGTCGCCCCCCTCGCGCCCTCGCGCGGCGCCGTGACGTCCGCGCCGGATTCGATGCGCGCGCGCAGGCGCATGACGCCCTCATCGTCGTCCAGCTGGTAGTCGATGCCGCGCCGCTCGAGCGTGAGGCGCATCTCGCGGGCGAGGGTGAGCGCGCAGCGGTCCCGCAGGGGGGTCTCGAGCGCGATGCGCAGCTCGACGCCGCGGGGGCGGGGCGCCGCGGCGGCGGGACTGCTCACGACCACCAGGAGCGTGACGTCGCGCTGCTCGAACGCGCAGAGCACGAAGTCGTAGATGCAATCGTAGAGCACGTTGACCACCCGCGCGGGCAGGGCGTGGTCGACCATGACCGTCGCGGCGCAGTCCAGGTGCGCGGTGCGCACGTCGGCCATTGTCTCGTTCAGGACCATGCGGAGCTGGTCGGGGTTGATGAGGCCGTCCGTCGGCCCCGCCACGAGGGCGCCCTTGCGCTTGCAGTATGCGACGAGGAGCTTGACGGCGAGCAGCTGATGACGGCGCAGCTCCCGCGACGCGTCGTCCGTCCCTGCGGGGAGGTCGCGCAGCAGCTGCCGGATTTGCGCGCACGTGCTCTGGAGCGACTGTCTCACCTCGTCCGCGAGCTGCCGCTGCGACGCCTGGAGCGTGAGCTCGTGGCGCGCGTCGCGTGCGCGCTCGAGAAACGCGCGCTGCCGGCTGAGGCGCTCGCGCTTGCGCGCGAGGTCGCTGCGCCGGCGGTCGACGGCGCGCATGTCCTCGCTCAGCAGGGCGGCGCCGCCGTTCACGCGCCACAGGCTGCGCGTCACGTGCGTGGCGGCGCGAGACCTGAAGGTGGCGGGCTCGCCGTCCGCCGGCCATCTGGCCAGGATCTCCGCACGCGCGCCCGCGTCCAGCGGCCCGGCGCCCCTTGACCTGATGACGTCCTCGCCGTGGGGGTCAAGGACGCGGAGGTCCAGCGGCAGGCTTCGGAAGACGCGCGTCACGTGGATGCTTGAGGGGTAGACGCCCGCCTCCAGGCACGCCTCGACGAGCACGACGTAGATGACGCAAAACGTGAGGGCGAAGTTGCTCTGGAACGCCTGCCTGACGCGCAGGACGTAGAGCAGCGCGTAGGCGATCGCGGCGACCAGGCCGAGCAGGACCAGGTTGACGGCGTGGCGGATCCTCGCGTGCGAGAAGATCAGCGGCAGCGCGAGCGAGGCGCCGCAGGTCGCGACGACCCAGGCGAAGGCGAGGCGGTAGACGGGCCCGTACTCGTAGTTGACGTCCCAGCGCGGGTCGGTCGCGTCAAAGACGAAGGCGAGGTGATGGAGGCCGTTCGTCGCGACGGCGGCGAAGAGCGCGAGCCCGAGCGCGACGAGGATCACCTTGACGCGCCGGAGGTCAAGGCGCCTGTCGAGGCCGGTGGTGCGCAGCGCGCAGAAGAGGAGCATGAGCGGGACGAGCGCGAGCGGGAGGTAGTACGCGTACCACAGGGCGGCGACCAGCCAGTCGCTCATGGCGGCGTACTTGCAGAGGGCGACGATCTGCCAGAGCACCATGAGCGCATCTGCCCACGTCAGGTAGCGCCGCACGGCGTCGTCCGAGCAGCGGTGCGAGATGGAGACACCCCAGGCGGTGAGGGCGGGCACCATGAGCAGCATGGCGGCGGTCGTGCCGAACGACGGCTCGTGGGGATAGGGCGTGACGGGCGCGGGAGCCGGCAGCCACAGCTGCGTGGCGACCAGCGCGGCCGCGAGCGGCCCCGCTGTCAGGAGCGCCGCAAGACTCGCGCGGTGACCTGCCATGGCCCCTCCCATCTCCGCGTCCCACGCCCGCGAGAAGGCGTCACGCCGCCCGCGCCCCAAGCGTATCGCATATGGCGGCGCGCGACTACATGACGAACGCGTACGTCGCCAAGGTCTCGTAGGTGTCCTTGTCGATGACCTCGACGGTGCCCTTCGCGACCTGGAGCGCCTCCGTGCCACTGCCCAGGTCGTCCCGCAGGAAGCTCATGAAGCCCTCGACGTCGGCACCGGGCTCAAGCGCCTCGTACAGAGAGGCCTCGTGCGCCGCGCCGTTGACCGTGAAGCTGCTGGTGACGGCGTAGACGAACGCGGCCCTGTCGGTCCTGTTGGCGAGCGCCAGGGAATAGCCGGGGTCGCCGAGGGCGTCGGTGCCGACGCCGGTGACCACGATGGTGGCGACATCGTCGTCCGCGATGACGACGGGGGGCTCCACGGGCGTCATGCTCCTTGCGGGGGCCGCGGCGTCACCCGCGCCGCGGGGCGCCCGGCCGCGGCGTCTCGCTACGGCCGTGGGGTGCCGCACTCCTGGCAGAACCTGCCCGTGTTCTGCGTCCCGCAGGAGGGGCAGGCCCACGTCACCGCGTGCGGCTGCGGTCTCGGCGTGCCGCACTCCTGGCAGAACTTGCCGGTGTTGGGCGTGCCGCAGGCGGGGCACGCCCAGCCCCCCGCGACCGCCGCGCCGACCGCCGCCGGCTGCGTCGGCGGGACAGGTGCCGCGGGCTGCGGCGCCGGCTGCTGGCTCATCTGGAACAGGCTCTGCGCGCTCGTCCCGCCCGCCGCGTTCGCCATGCCCAGGCCCATGAAGCCCATCATGGCGCCGTTCTCGTTCGTCGCCGCGGCGCGCATGGCGTCGCCCTGGGCGGCCGTGAGGTTGGCCGCCGCCATGGCCGGGTCGCGCAGGACCGCCGCGCGCTGCAGCTCCTTGATGGCCTGCTCGTCCTCGGGGCTGGTCGCGATGGAGTTCATGCCGAACGAGACGATCGAGATCCCGCGGCGCTCCGTCCACGCGACGGAGAGCAGCTCCCCCAGGATCTGCGCCAGCTCGGCGGTGTGACCGGGGACGGCGCTGTAGCGGATGCCCATCGCGGAGATGCGTGCGAAGGCGGGCTGCAGCTGGGTGAGCAGCTCGCTTCTCATCTGGGAGTCAATCCTGTCGCGCGTGTAGGTCCCCTCAAAGTTGCCGCAGACGTTCTGATAGAACAGCAGCGGGTCCGCGATGCGATACGAGTACTCGCCGTTGCAGCGGACGGCGATGTCCATGTCAAGCCCGATGTTCGCGTCCACGACGCGGAAGGGGACCGGCGTGGGCGTGCCGTACTTGTTGCCGAGGATCTCCTTCGTGTTGACGTAGTAGACGCGCTGATCGGTCGCGGGGCTGCCCCCGAAGGCGAAGCGCTCGCCCATCTTGGCGAAGGTCGCCATGATGGACTCGCCGAGGCTGCCGTAGAACACGCTCGGCTCGCTGGACGCGTCGTAGACGAACTCGCCGGGCTCGGCGCAGACCTCCGCGACCTTGCCCTGGTCCACGACGAGCATGCACTGGCCGTCGTTCACGGCGATGACGGAGCCGTCCGAGATGATGTTTGGCTCGCCCTTCGTGTTGGAGCCGCGCTCCGTCACGCGCTTCTCGCCCTTGGCGGCGAGGGTCGTGGCGTTGAGCGCCGTGCAGTAGAAGTAGTCGCGCCAGCTGTCGGCAAGGACGCCGCCAGCCGCGCCGATGCCTGCCTTGAGAAGTCCCATGGATGCCTCCCCGTCGCCGGTGGTCAGGATGGCCCGCGCGCCTACATGGCGCCGCCGCAATAGGCGCAGCGCCCGTTCTCGTCGGGGGCGCAGGTCGCGCCGCAGTGCGGGCAGGTGCGGACGGCCTTGGGCGCCCGCTCCCGCTCGACGCGCTCGCGCGCGTCCGCGCGCGCGCTCGTGAGCGCGTCGCGGATCTCGTTCGCCTGGGCGGCACAGCACTCGTACTCGGCGGAGTGCAGCTGCTCGATGCGGTCGTCGTTCACCTTGAACTCGATCTCGTCAAAGTACGGCGTGTTCACGTTGATGGTGACCCAGATGTCGTAGTCGATGTCATAGCGCGGCGGGCTGTAGCTGCGCGTCGTGCCGTCGTCGTCCTCATAGGTGATCTCCTCGCGCGTCTCGCGCGTCTCCACGGTGCAACCGGTGACCTGGGAGAAGCTCATCACGTCGGGATTGTCGTCGCGCCAGCGCCGCGACGAGGTCACGATGAACGCGCGGGCGTCCTCGTCCAGGAGCACCTTGGTGTCGCCGCCCAGCGAGCGGGTGCAGTTGAAGGCGGCCACGGCGTCCTTGTTCGCCTCGCGGTACGCCAGCTGCTCCTTGATCTGCTCGACCGTCGACCTGCGGCGGTCGCTGAAGAACGGCGAGAGCTTGGCGGCGCACTCCTTGCACATGTTGCCGTCCTCGAGCTTGCGGTTGCCCAGCAGGCCGATCTCGCCCCCGCAGATGGAGCAGACCTTCTTCTCAAACAGGCTTCCGAACAGTCCCATGGTGACCTCCTTAGGAGAGCGGCCCTTTCGTTGGTCACCATGGTCACGCGTGGGACGAGCGGCGGGAACTCCCTGGCGTCCCATTGTCGCCCGGCATTTGGGACGGCTGTCCCAATCCGCGCGTACGTGCCGCGCGGCGGCGCTCGACGCCATGTCGCCATGCCGCGCGCCATGGGGAGGAGGGCCGGGAAGGGGCCGAGGAGGCGGACGCTACCGCCCCTTCAGGCTGGGTACGATGTAGCCCCGCGAGACGGCCTCCACGGCGAGCTTCATGATGCTGTCGTGCCCCGTCTTCGCCAGGATCTCCGAGATGCGCCGCTTCACGGTCCCCTCGCTCAGGTACAGCTCGGCCGCGATCTCGCGACGTGACTTCGCCTCGCACACGAGGCGCAGGATGGCGACCTCCTCCTCGGAGAGACCGGCCTCCTCGAGCACGTTCTTCTTGGCACGCGGAAACGTGACGTACCCGTCCATCGTCGATCGGATCACGGACAGGAGCTCGGCCGTGCCCACGTTCTTGTACACGAAGCTGTCCGCGCCCGCCTCGCGCGCCTGGCGGACGAACGTGATGTCGGGCATGCCGGTCATGATGACCACCCGGATGCGGGGGAGCGCCTGCTTGATCTCGCGGGTGGCGGCGATGCCGCTGGAGTCGTTGTCGGTGCAGACGTCCATGAGGACGAGGTCGGGGTCATGACGTCGCGCGAGGCCAAGGGCGTCGCGGGCGTCCGCGGCGAGCGCCACCACGCACATGTCCGCCTGCGCGTCCACGGCCATGGCGAGGGAGTCGCGCAGCATGGTCTGGTCCTCGACGATCATCACGGACGTCTTGCGGGCTGTCATGGCTTCACGTCCTTCGCGACGGCGCGGGGAGCGGCAGGTGCGTCTGACGGGCGGGCGACGGGGCCGTCGCTCTGCTCTTGTCGATGATGGTACCCCACAGGGGCTGGGCGGATGTCGAGAAACGCGCGCCAGGGCGGCGCGTCGTGCCGCCCTGGCGTCAGCGATGGGGTGGGGGACCGGTACGTCCTGCGGCGGGTGATGGCCGTCCCACGGCGGAAGGGCCCAACGAAAAGAGACGGCCCGCCCCAGCCTGAGGGGAGAGAGCCGTCTCTTAAAGGTGACCGTCAGGAACGACCCCGAAGGTCACCTGCGTGACGAGTCCTGCGAGCCATGCCGTGCCGAACCGAGCCTACTTGCCGGCCTTCTTGTCGCCGGCGGCGGAGGCGTCGGCGGTGGAGGAGCCCTTTGCCTCGCCGTCGAGGTCGGTCACGTTGCCCTTCGCGTCCTTCTCGACCTTCATCTTGGAGATCGGGATGTAGCCGCTCTGCTCGACGAGGTTGCCCTGGACGGCGTCGGAGAGCATGTAGTCGATGTAGGCCTTCGTGGCGTCGTCAGGGGTGGCCTGCGTGTACATGTGCTCGTACGCCCAGATCTTCCAGGCGTTGGTGGCCACGTTGTCCTCGGTGGGGGCGACGCCGTCGATGGACGGGGCCTTCACGGAGTCATCGATGTACGAGAAGGCGAGGTAGGAGATGGCGCCCGGGGTCTGGGCGACCATCTGCAGGACGGTGCCCGAGGAGTCCTGCTCCTGCGGGGTGAAGGACGCGGGGACCTCGACGCCCTTCAGGACAACGCCCTCAAAGGTCGCGCGGGTGCCGGAGCCGGACGCGCGGTTGATGACGACGATGGGCTCGTCGTTGCCGCCGAGGTCCTTCCAGTTGGTGATGGCGCCGGTGAAGATGCCCGCCAGGTCCTCCATCTTGATGTCGGTGACCGTGACGTCGGGGTTGACGACCGGGCCCATGCCCACGACGCACACCTTGTTGTCGGTGAGCTTCTTGGCGTCATCCGGGTTGTCCAGCTTTTCCTCTGCGTAGACGTCGGAGTTGCCGACCTGCACGGAGCCGGCGGCGATCTGCGTGATGCCCTGGCCGCTGCCGCCGCCCTGGACCGTCACCTGGACGCCGGCGTTCTCGGCCATGAACTGCTCGGCCGCGGCCTCGGCGAGGGGCTGCAGGGCTGTCGAGCCGACGACGGTGACGTTGCCGCTCAGCGTGCTGCCCGCCGCGAAGGCGCGGCTGGCGCCCTCGCCGGACAGGGCGATGCCCGCGCTCACAGCGGTCGCACCCATGAGGGCGAGGAACTGGCGGCGGGACGTCATGTGCGTGATCTCGAACATGCTTCTCCAATCGTCTTGCTGACATGGTCATGCAGGAGCCGAGAGGTCTCGACGCGCCGCGCGGCCGTGTCGACGTGTGCGTCGGTGGGCGTGCAGCGGACGCGGTCGGCGCGTGCCCCCGGCCTGCGATTCGCACGATAGGGTCGTCCCGGCGCCGCGCGCCGCGCGATCGGCGCGCCATTACGCAACGCGGAGGGAGCATTACCCGCGCCTTTCACGCAGACGTGCGATGTCACGCGAATGTAAAGGGCGGGTAACGCTGGGTCAGGCGCGGGTAAGTCGTCGCCTGCGGCCCCGGGCGGGGTGCGTGCGGGACGGTAGGATCCCTCGTGCATGCTGGCGGCATCATGCCCCGGCAGACGTGGAAGGGAGAGCTATGTCCGAGGATATCGCGATGCCCGTGGCATCGCGGACCGTGGCGGTGACGGCGCGGGCCCGCGTGCCACGCCCGAGGGAGCGGGCGCGTCTCGCGAAAGCGCGTCTCGAGAGACGGGGGCGCGTCGTGACCGGCGTCTGCGCGGCGTTCGTGGTCGCGCTGGTGCTGTCGCTGATCGTGCTGGTGGCGAGCCACGGCCTGGCGACGTTCACCGTTGACGGGGTGTCGTTCGCGTCGTTTGTCACGGGGACCGTCTGGAACCCCCACGCCAGCGACGCGTCGGGCGCCCCGTACATGGGCGCGCTGCCGATGATCTGCGGGTCGTTTGTCGTCACGGTGCTCTCCTGCGCGATGGTCCTGCCGATCGCGATCGGGTGCGCCATCTTCGTCGTGGAGATCGCGCCGCGCTTCGGCGAGCGGGTCTTCCGCCCGATCACCGAGATGCTCGCGGGCATCCCCTCGGTCGTCTTCGGCCTCATCGGCCTCACCGTGCTCGTGCCGGTCGTGCGCGGGTTCGCCGGCGGCACGGGCTTCGGCATCCTGTCCGGCTCGCTCGTGCTCGCGTGCATGGTGTTCCCGACGGTCGTCGCCCTCATCAACGACGCCATCGCCGCCGTGCCGCGGAGCTATCGCGAGGGGTCGTACGGCCTGGGCTGCACGCGCTGGCAGACGGTGCTGCACGTCGTCCTGCCGAGCGCCATGCCCGGCATCATGACGGCGATCGTGCTCGGCATGGCGCGCGCGTTCGGCGAGGCGCTCGCGGTGCAGATGGTCATCGGCAACGCCGCGCAGATGCCCACGAGTCTCTTCACGCCGGCGGCGACGCTCACGTCCGTGCTGACCACGAGCATGGGCAACGAGGCGATGGGCACTGTCTACAACGACGCCCTCTGGTCGCTCGCGCTCATCCTGCTCGTGATGTCGCTCGTGTTCATCCTCATCGTCAGGCTCATCGGCCGCGCGGGGAAGGTGAGGGGCAATGCCTAACCAGGACGCAATGACCCGCGAGGACGAGGGCCTGAGGCTGCGCGGTGCCCGCCGCGCGGACCGCGCGGCCACGATCGTGCTCGGCGCGCTCGTGGCGATCGTCTGCGCGCTCGTGGCGGCGCTCGTGTTCTACGTGCTGTCGCGCGGCGGCGCCAAGCTCTTTGACCTGAGCTTCCTGACCGGCAGGCCGCAGCAGTTCAAGGCGGGCGGCGGCATCGGCCCCGAGTTGTTTAACTCGTTCTACCTGCTGTTCCTCACGCTGCTCATCTCCCTGCCGCTCTCCATGGGCGCGGCGATCTTCCTCACGCAGTACGCGCCCGCCGGCCCGGTGACCACGGCGGTCAAGACCGCGATCGAGACGCTGTCCAGCCTGCCGTCCATCGTCGTCGGCCTCTTCGGCATGCTCGTGTTCGTGCTCTTCTTCGGGTGGGGGTTCTCGATCATCTCCGGCGCCCTCGCGCTCACGATCTTCAACGTGCCGATCCTCGTCCGCGTCATGCAGCAGGCCCTGGAGGCCGTGCCGCAGGGTCGCCGCGACTCGAGCCTGGCGCTGGGCCTCACGCGCTGGGAGACCACGATCCACGTGCTGATCCCGAGCGCCATCCCGGCGATCGTGACGGGCGTCGTCCTGTCCGCCGGCCGCGTCTTCGGAGAGGCGGCGACCCTCATCTACACCGCCGGCCAGTCCGCGCCGGCGCTGGACTTCACGAACGTTGACCTGACGAGCCCGACGTGCCCCTGGAACGTCTTCCGCCCCGCCGAGACGCTGGCCGTGCACATCTGGAAGATCAACAGCGAGGGCGTCGTGCCCGACCTTGCCGTCGTGTCCGCCGGCTCCGCCGCCGTGCTGGTTGCGTGCGTGCTCGTGTTCAACATCCTGGCGCGCGTCCTCGGACGCGCCCTTGAGAGAAAGGTGACCGCTGCATGATGGCGGAGATGACTGTGGAGAGACCCGTGGACGCCGCGACGACCGCCGCGGGCGACGGCCGCCGCACGACCGACGAGGCGCTGCGCTGCGAGGGGCTGAGTGTCGCCTACGGCGAGAAGCAGGCGCTCGCCCCCTGCGACATGACGTTCGCCCCAAGCACCGTCACCGCCCTCATCGGGCCCTCCGGCTGCGGCAAGTCAACGTTCCTGCGCTGCCTGAACCTCATGAACCGCGAGATCGCGAACTGCCACGTGGGCGGCCACATCTGGTTCCACGGGCAGGACGCCCTCGCGCCGGGCTGCGACGTGTACGACCTGCGCCGTTGCATCGGCATGGTCTTCCAGCAGCCCAACCCGTTCCCGCTGTCCATCTATGACAACGTCGCGTACGGCCCGCGCCGCCACCGCCGGCTCAGCCGCGCCCAGCTGGACGAGATCGTGGAGCGCTCGCTGCGCCGCGTCGGCCTGTTTGACGAGGTGAAGGACGAGCTCAAGAAGAGCGGGCTTGCCCTGTCCGGCGGCCAGCAGCAGCGCCTCTGCATCGCCCGCACGCTCGCGGTGGACCCCGAGGTCCTGCTGATGGACGAGCCGACGAGCGCCCTTGACCCGATCTCCACGAAGATGGTGGAGGGGCTCATGCGCGACCTCGCCCGCGACCACACGGTGATCGTCGTCACGCACAACATGCAGCAGGCCGAGCGTGTCTCCAACAGGACCGCCTTCTTCTACCTCGGCGAGCTCGTGGAGGTCGGCCCGACCAAGGAGCTGTTCTCGCACCCGCGCGAGCGGCGCACGCAGGACTATCTCTCGGGAAGATTCAGCTGACCATGCTATTGGGAAGAGCCTTGCCTACAATGGGGGAGAAGCGCAAGCCCGCCCAGGACGGCCTGCGACCGTCGTCGCATGCCGCGAGGCAGCAGGAGGACAGGCACAGCATGGTGTACTACGTTGAGGACGACACGAACATCCGCGAGCTCGCGGTGTACGCGCTCACGCAGGCGGGCATCGAGGCGCAGGGCTTCGCGGACGACCTCGCGTTCCGCCGCGCCTGCGCGAAGCGGACGCCCGACGCGGTCCTGCTGGACATCATGCTGCCCGACACGGACGGCCTCGCCATCCTGAAGCGCATCCGCGCCACGCCCTCACTGGCGGACGTGCCCGTCATGATGCTGACCGCCAAGGACACCGAGCTGGACACCGTGCGCGCGCTGGACTCGGGCGCCGACGACTACCTGGCCAAGCCCTTTGGCATGATGGAGATGGTAAGCCGCGTGCGCGCGCTGCTGCGCCGCTCCGCGCGCGGTGCCGCGCGTCGGCCCGGCGACG
>CACZRK010000315.1 GCA_902783515.1 uncultured Coriobacteriaceae bacterium
CCCGGCCGGGCATCGAGCGAGGCCGCGCCGCCGGCGCGCCCGCTCTCGGGGCGCTGAGCGAGACGGACGCCTACCCGGACGTCGCGAGCCTGGCGCGTGCCTGCGAGCGCGCGTTCGGCCGCGTCGCGCAGGTCTACGGCGACCCGTCGTGGCCCGTGAGGCGCGTCGCGTTCTACTCGGGCAGCATGGGGTCAGACGGCTGCGCCGACGTGCGCGCCGCGCGGGCGGACGTGGTCGTGTGCGGCGAGTGCGGTTACCACCGCGCGCTCGACCTCGCCTCCGTGCGCGTGGCGACCGTCGTGCTCGGGCACGACGTCTCCGAGCTGCCGCACGTCGCGTGCCTGCGCGACGCCGCGGTCGCGTGCGGCGTCTCGGCCGGTGATGTGCATGTTCTGGACGAACCGCGTCGCTGGCGGCGCGTGGAAGATTTCGCGCGCCCGGATGACGGCGACGTGCGATACTAGCTCAACACAATCTGAATATCGCGATTAAGGTGGATCAATGGATGCAGGGAGCGCTCTCATAGAGCTTCAGCGTATTGACGTCGAGATTCTCAGGAACCGCAAGGCGCTGGAGAAGATCCCCGAGGCCGCCAAGGTCGCGGAGGTTCGCGGCCGGCTCAAAGAGCTCGCGCGCAGGACGACGAAGATCGTCGGCCTCCTGAAGGATCAGGAGATGGCGTGCCGCGACGGGCAGGAGGACCGCGAGGACCTCATGCGTCGCGCCCACGACCTTGAGCGGGAGAACGCGCGCGCCGACTTCCGTCGCGTTCGCGACAACAACGCCGAGCTCGACCGCATCGCGAAGCGCGTGGAGAAGATCGACTACGACGCCGAGAAGGCCAAGGGGGAGATCCGCCGCCTGCACGACCTGCTCGACCAGTCGCAGAAGATCAAGGAGGCCCTGGAGCAGCGCGAGCGCGAGCTGCTGGTGGCGTTCCGTGACAGCGCGAAGTCGCTGCGCGAGGACCTGGGCACCCTGGCGGCGCAGCGCGAGACCTGCCTTGCGTCGCTTGCGCCCGAGCTTCGTGAGCGCTATGCCGCGAGCTGCAAGGCGCACGGCGCCGTCGGCGCAGCGCAGCTGGACGGTGGGACGACGTGCACGGGCTGCGGCATGCAGCTGCAGCCGTCGCAGATTGACGCGCTGCGCGTCGGCCCTGACATCAGCACCTGCCCGGTGTGCGGCCGCCTGCTCGTCGTGCGCACCCACGCGTAGGGCTCACATGCGGAAATCTAACGTTCGAGATTAAACATAGGTTGCCCTGACCTGCATGTTCAACTAGAATACCCGTAGCATTAGTGTGAATACCTCGTTTTACGAGCTTTGATATAGGGACAGATACAACTTCAGAGCAACTGACGTGGACTCTCACGATGCCGGACATCCGTTTCCGGCTTCTTACATCCTGGCCGGAAATGGGTGTCGTCACCAAGATTTTTGACGGAACTCAACGAATGCAGTCAGGAGGCAAGACGATGTCGACACCCATTTTGGTCGTGCTGATCCTCGTGATCGCGGTCGTGGCGATCGCGATCGGTGCCGTCATCGGCCTGCGCTACGCGAAGACGTCCTCCAAGGGTCGCATCAACCTTGCGAACCAGGAGGCGTCGCGCGTCATCGACGACGCGCGCAAGCAGGCCGAGACGGTGAGGAAGGAAGCGGAGATCGCCGCGAAGGAGGAGGCCCTCCAGCAGAAGCAGGCGCTTGAGGCCGAGGAGCGACAGCGCAACGACAAGCTCAACGAGCGCGAGAGCCGCATCTCCCAGCGCGAGACGTCCCTCGACCGCCGCAACGAGGCGCTCGACAAGCGCGAGCACCAGCTCTCCAGCGAGGCGGGCGTCGTCGAGAAGAAGACGCGCGAGGTCGACGAGCTGATCGCCCGCCACACGACCGAGCTCGAGCGCATCAGCGGGCTCACCGTGGACGAGGCGCACAAGGAGCTTCTCGACAAGGTTCGCTCCGACGTGACCAAGCAGTCCGCCGCGATCATCCGCGAGGCGGAGCAGCGCACCAGGATAGAGTCGGACAAGAAGGCGCGCGACATCCTCTCCACGGCCATCCAGCGCCTCGCGTCCGACCACGTCGCGGAGGTCACGGTCACGACCGTGCACATTCCCTCCGACGACCTCAAGGGGCGCATCATCGGGCGCGAGGGCCGCAACATCCGCACGTTCGAGCAGATGACGGGCGTCAACCTGATCATCGACGACACGCCCGAAACCGTGCAGCTCTCCAGCTTTGACCCCGTGCGTCGCGAGATCGCCCGCGTCACGCTGGAGAACCTCATCGCAGACGGGCGCATTCACCCCGCCCGCATCGAGGAGCTCTTCAACAAGGCGACGGCGCAGGTGGAGACGAAGGTGCGCGAGGCGGGCGAGCAGACCTGCTACGACCTGGACATCCACGACCTGCACTCCGAGCTCGTGCGCACGCTCGGCGCGCTGCGCTACCGCACGTCGTACGGCCAGAACGTGCTGGCGCACTCGATCGAGGTGGCCCAGCTCTGCGAGATCATGGCCGACGAGCTGCGCCTGGGCAACCTCGTGCCCGTCGCCAAGCGCGCCGGTCTGCTGCACGACATCGGCAAGGCGATCGACCACCAGGTTGAGGGCCCGCACGCGGTCATCGGCGCGGAGCTCTGCAAGCGCTACGGCGAGGCGCCGGTCGTGGTCCACGCCATCGAGGCGCACCACAACGACATTGACCCCTCGAGCGTCGTGGACGTGCTCGTCCAGGCAGCGGACGCCGTGAGCGCCGCGCGGCCGGGCGCCCGCCGCGAGTCCGCCGAGAGCTACGTCAAGCGCCTGGAGAAGCTGGAGGAGATCGCGAACGCGCACGACGGCGTCGAGCGCACGTACGCCATGCAGGCGGGTCGCGAGATCCGCGTCATGGTCAAGCCCGAGGACGTGTCGGACGCCGAGTCCGTCGTGCTCGCGCATGACATCGCGACTGAGATCGAGGACAAGCTCCAGTACCCCGGTCAGGTGAAGGTCGTCGTCATCCGCGAGAGCCGCGCGATGGACGTCGCGAAGTAGCGGCCGGCACGCACGCGAGATGACGACCGAGACGGACAGGTCACGACACGAGGCCGGGGGAGGCGCGATCGCGCGCGAACCCGACCTCTTGTCGTTTGTCGCGCAGGTGGCGGGCGAGGACGAACTGCGCGTGGAGGAGGACCTCGGCGAGGGCTTCGTGCGGCTGCGCGTCGCCGAGGCCGAGCGTCGTCAGGCGAAGCAGGACATCCGCTGCGTCGAGGACGCGCTCATCGAGCTGCTGCGCAACGCGCGCGACGCCGGCGCGCGCGCGATCTTCGTCGCCACGACGCGCGACGCCTTGGGGCGTCATCTCACGGTCCTGGACGACGGGTGCGGCATCCCCGCCGAGATGCAGGAGCGCGTGTTTGACGCGCGCGTCACGTCCAAGCTCACGTCGGTGCACGAGGACGCGTGGGGCGTGCACGGCCGCGGCATGGCGCTCTACTCGATTCGTCAGAACGCCGAGGTCGCGCGCGTCATGGCGTCGGTCCCGGGCGGTGGGACCGCGATCTACGCGCGCTTTGACCCGACCTCGCTCGGCGAGAGGACCGACCAGTCCACCCGCCCCCGGGTGGAGCGGGATGACGACGGGAACCTCGTCGTGACCACCGGCCCGCACAACCTGCTGCGCGCCGCCACGGAGTTCGCCATCGACGCGGCCGATCGCGTGCGCGTCTTCATGGGCAGTCCCTCGGACGTCATTGCCACCGTGCGCGCGTGGCGGGCGGACGGGCGTGCGGGGGAGTGCGACGGCCGCGCCCCA
>CACZRK010000316.1 GCA_902783515.1 uncultured Coriobacteriaceae bacterium
CGTCGCCGGCGTCGCGGCCCCGCGATCGCGGCGGGGATCGGCCTGCTGGCCGGAGGCCTGGTCGCCGGCGCGATCGCGGGCGTCTTCCTGATCGGGCCGCGCCTGAGCCTGCCGCAGACGCCGGTCGCCGCGACGCTCGCGGCGAGCCAGCTGGACACGGTCGTCGGGCACTACACCTACGATGGCAAGGTGTACGAGATCACGGCGCGCGACGCGATCGACGACGCGGTGAGCCTCGACTCGCGCAAGAACGACGACGGGACCTACGACACGCCGACAGCGGACATGATCTTCGCGTACGCGCGCAACCGCATCCTCGCCGCCGAGGTCCAGAAGGCGGGCATCACGGTCTCCGCCGACGACCTCGCCGCCTATGAGAGGGACTTTGCGGGCACGACCGACGTCGCGACGATCGCGCGGCTCTACTCGATGGACGAGGACCAGGCGACGCGCCTGCTCACGGAGGCCGCCGGCGTCCGCAAGCTGCGCGACCAGGTGACGAGCGGGGCGACGGCGGCGCCCGAGGCGCCCAAAGCGCCCGAGGACGGCGACACGGAGGTCACGAACGCGACCTACGCCGCCTACGTAATCGGCCTGCTCGGCTCGCACTGGGACGCCGCGCACGGGACGTGGCTGGACACGGACAACGACTATTACGCCGCGCTGGCCGACCTCCCGCTCTCGCCGACCTCGGCGAGCTACGAGACGGCGCTGGCCGCGTATGGCGTCGCCTACGCGCAGTATCTCGCGAGCGGGAAGACGGCGTCCGAGCTGTGGGACGACTACGTGAACCAGTTCATGGACAAGGCCGCAGTCACGATCGACACCCTGCGCTCCTGACGAGGGGGCCTGCCGCGCAGGGCGTGGAGAGCCCCGCGCCAGGAGCGCCAGACGCGGCCCATGGCGCCCGTCAGGCGGGCTGCTCGCCGTTCGTCAGCCTCGTGATGACCCCGTCCGAGATCAGGCGACAGATGTTGCGCGCGACGCTCTCGGTCTCGCCCGCGATGCGGCCGTCCACCCACTCGGCATAGATGTCCACGATGCCGCCGGCGTAGAAGCACGCGAGGGTTCGCGCCTGGCCCTCCGCCACGCCCTGCTGCATGAGGAAGGGCTGGATGGCGGCGCGCAGGGACGCGATGACGTGACGGATCATGGAGGTGTAGGTGGGGTCGTCGATGACGCGGCGGTGCACGGCGAGGACGTCCTCGCTCGCGTCAAAGAGCTCGTGGATGAGCGCGTCGGCGGCGTCGTTGATGTCCTCGTGCTTGCGCGCCTCGCGCATTCCCTCCACGGTGCGCGTGGCGTAGCGCTCGGCGAGCTCCACGAACAGCCGCTCTTTGGACGGGTAGTGCAGGTAGAAGGTCTTTCGGTCGATGTGCGCATGACGCGCGATGTCGGTCACCGTGATCTCAGGGTAGGAACGCTCCGTGATGAGTTCGCAGATGGCACGAAAGATGTTCTCAGTCGTGCGACGCACGCGCTTGTCGTTTGAGTTAACCATCCAAACCGCCGATCTTTCCAAGAGCACTGTTCCGAGAAGAATGCCTGCTGAAGACAGAGTCTTCCAAAAACATTAATGTTCATAAATATAAGAGCATTGTCGACGGATGTGTGTGGGAAAAGACGAATCGTGAGAAGTGCACAGATCAATCGGTGCCTTCGAACGACGCGGCGCAGTCCTCTCGCGCGCCGTCGCCGCGCCATCAGGTGGGGGAGGGCCGGCAGGCAGGCCGGGGCTCGCGCCGTCGGCTCCCCTGACGCGCCGTCAGCCCCACAGGGGGTGCCGCCGCCTCGCCGGGAAATGCCGCTGACCCGCCGAGACCTGCCGTTCGCGTGACGAGGCGCGGCAGGGCGCCGGTGGCGGATGTATCTGATCAACATGTGACGTTTAAGCAAAAACTTGTTGGGTAGGTGTATGATTGCTGAAATTTCGCGCGGGTGAGACGGTCACAGGGGCGGCGGACGTGCGAACGCCGACGCAACGCCCCCGGGGGTCGGGTCGCGTGAGGTGCGCAGACGTGCGAGCCGCGCTACGAGAGAGCTAGGATGTGATGGATCGTGGGTACTATCAAGCAGAGCGTGGCCACGTTTGGCGTGAACAGGGCGCTCAAGTATCTGTCCAAGGACCCGGAGAAGAACATCCCCAAGGTCATGGAGATGGTCGATCAGTTCTGCCCCGACGACCTCTTCGTGGCGCAGCGCTATGCGTTCCGCCATGCGATCGAGACGAAGAACAACTGGTACCAGCTGCTGCTCCACGGCGTGCGCGACATCGATCCCGGCGTGCGCGACAACTTCTTCTCAAGCTTCCTCGTGAACGCCAACCTGATCGGCTGGCCCGAGCAGGAGCGCAACCGCGAGAAGTACGGCTGCAACATCCCGTGGGCCATCCTGCTCGACCCGACGAACGCCTGCAACGTGCACAGCACAGGCTGCTGGGCCGCCGAGTACGGCAACAGGCTCGACCTCACGGGAGATGACATCGAGTCCATCATCAGGCAGGGCGAGGCGCTCGGCTGCTACTTCTACATCTACACGGGCGGCGAGCCGCTGGTCCGCAAGCACGACCTGATGGACATCTGCGCCGCGCATCCCGAGGCGACGTTCATGAGCTTCACGAACGGCACCCTCATCGACGAGGCCTTCTGCCAGGACATGCTCCGCGTGAAGAACTTCGTCCCGGTGCTCTCGGTGGAGGGCAGCGCGGAGACGACCGACGCCCGCCGCGGCACGGGCACGTACGCCCGCGTGACGCACGCGATGGAGCTGCTGCGCGAGCACAGGCTGATCTTCGGCATCTCGGCGTGCGTGACGCGCGAGAACGAGTCGACCATCGCCAGCGAGGCGTACTTCCAGCAGATGATCGACTGGGGCGCGCTGTTCTGCTGGTTCTTCATGTTCATGCCGGTCGGCGTCGACGCGGCCCCCGAGCTCGTCCCGACGCCCGAGCAGCGCGAGCACCAGATCCGCTTCGTGCGCGAGATGCGCTCAAAGATGCCGCTGTTCACGATGGACTTCTGGGGTGACTCCGAGTACGTCGGCGGCTGCATCGCCGGCGGTCGCCGCTACCTGCACATCAACGCAGCCGGCGACGTGGACCCCTGCGTCTTCGCGCACTACTCCAACGCGAACATCCACACCTCCACGCTGCTCGAGGCGCTTCAGTCGCCGCTCTTCATGGCGTATCACGACAACCAGCCGTTCAACGACAACCTCATGCGCCCCTGCCCGATCATCGACAATCCGCCCAAGCTGGCCGAGATGGTCAAGGCGTCCGGCGCGCACTCCACGGACCTGCAGGCGCCCGAGGACGCCGGCGACCTGTGCGCGAAGTGCGCCCCGATCTCGCTGGCGTGGAAGCCGGTCTCCGAGGGCCTGTGGGACAGCTTCCAGCGCGCGTCCGCCGAGGCCCGCGCCAAGCGTGACGCGGAGCTTGCCGGCAAGGCGGCGGCCGATGATGTCGATGAGGTCGAGGACCGCACCGCTGCGTCCGCATAAGGCGGGCCGGCGTCATCACGCGTCGTCGCCGTCGCGTGGTCGCGCCGTCAGGTCAGGTGCCTGGCATGCGGAGGGCGCCCCCGCTCACGCCGCTTGAACTGCGGCGGGCGGGGGCGCCCTCTTTCGTTCTCGTTGTCGCGCGCCTCTCACGCGCGCCGTCGGCCGTGCCCTCGCGCCCGAGGCCCGTCGCCGACGGGCGGCGCGCCGGGGCAGGCCTACTT
Source organism: uncultured Coriobacteriaceae bacterium (assembly GCA_902783515.1). GTDB lineage: Bacteria > Actinomycetota > Coriobacteriia > Coriobacteriales > UMGS124 > CAIFEU01. Next base: position 3,720 of record CACZRK010000316.1, read on the forward strand.
CGCGCTGCCTGTGGAGGCCGTCTTTGCGGTGCGCGCGGCGATGTCTGCCGGGTCGCCCAGGTAGTGGTGGTCCAGGACGTTCATGTCGGCATCAAAGGTGTACACGAGCGGCACGCCCGTCGGGATGTTCACGCCGGCGATCGCCTCGTCGGAGAGGTGCTCAAAGCCCTTGACCAGCGCGCGCAGCGAGTTGCCGTGCGCGACGATCAGCACGCGCTTGCCGGCGCGCATCGCGGGCAGGATCTCGCCCTCAAGCAGCGGCTGCACGCGCGCGACCGTGTCCTTCAGGCACTCGGTCAGAGGCAGGCACTCGCGCGGGACGTCCTGGTACTGGCGCCACGTGAGCGGGTTGCGCGGGTCGTCGGCGTCAAGTGCCGGCGGGCGCACGTCGTAGCTGCGGCGCCACACGTGGACCTGCTCGTCGCCGTACTTCGCGGCGGTCTCGGCCTTGTTCAGGCCCTGCAGCGCGCCGTAGTGGCGCTCGTTCAGGCGCCAGCTCTTCGTGACGGGGAGCCAGGCGCGGTCCATCTCGTCCAGCGCGATGTTCAGCGTGTGGATGGCGCGCTTGAGATACGACGTGTAGCACTGGTCGAAGTCAAACCCCTCGTCGCGCAGCAGGCGACCGGCCGCCGCCGCCTCGGCGCGCCCGGCGTCCGAGAGCTCGGCGTCCATCCAGCCGCAGAACAGGTTCTTTAGGTTGTACTCGCTCTGACCGTGGCGAATCAGAACCAGGGTCATGGTGTCGCTCATGCTCGCGCTCCTTATGCCGTCGATGAGGTCTTCGCGCCGTGGCGCCGCCGTGCCGCGCGCGGACGTGCCACCATCGTAGCGTACGGCGTGGACTGCGCGCCACCCGTCGCCGCGCCCTCATGGCGGACGGCGCGATCCGGTCCGTGTCGCGCGCCGTCCGTGCCGCTTCCGTGACGACGGCGCGACGCGTGCCCGACGGGCGGGCGGCGCCTCAGCGGCCGAGCACGATTCGCACGAGGTCGCGCGTGGTGGCCGCGATGTGGGTGGCGCCGGCGTCCTCCAGCTCCCGGCGGTCCCGGAAGCCCCAGAGCACGCCGCAGCTCGCGATGCCCGCGTTCACGCCGCACGCGATGTCCACGTCCGAGTCGCCGACCATGAGGGTGGAGGCGGGGTCGGCGCCCAGGCGCGCCATGAGGGCGCTGGTCATCGCGGGGTCGGGCTTGGCGGGCATGTCGTCGGTGCGGCCCTGCACCACGGACAGCAGGTCGCCGAAGAAGCGGCGCACGAGGCGAGCGGCGGCGTCGGCGTTCTTGTTGGTGAGGACGCCTAGGCGGACGCCGTTGGCGGCGAGGGTCCCGACCGTCTCGACGATGCCGGGGTAGGGACGGGTCGTGTCCAGCCCGTGGCGGGCGTAGACGTCGCAGAACTGGTCGTAGGCGCGCGAGAGCGTCGCGGGGTCGTCGCGCAGCGCGGGCGGGGTGATCCTGCGCACGAGCACGCGCTGGCCGTTGCCGACCAGGTGGCGATACTCGTCCGGCGTGAAGGACGGCCACCCGTTCAGCGCGCAGACCGCGTTGCCGGCGCCGGCGAGGTCGTCGAGCGTGTCCAGCAGCGTGCCGTCGCAGTCAAAGAGCACGGTGCGATAGACGGGCGCGTCCGGGGCGTCGGGCGTCGTCTCGGCGCGTGCGTGGGGATACGGTTCGGTCATGGCGGTTCCTCTCTGCGATCGCGGCCCGCCGCGACGCGCGGCGTGCCTGGCACCACCGTAGGCGCGAGTCGTGACGCGGGAAAGGGCGCGGGCGCGACGACACAGAGGCGGCATGCCCGGTGATAGGCGCGCTAGATCTGCGCCATCTGGCCGCTGACGGAGCTGTACCAGTAGTCGGCGTTCGGCGGGCAGTAGTCCAGGGCGTCACCGTAGTCAAGCGTGGGTCCGTAGCCGCGCGACAGGCCGGCGACCTGCGCGTAGATGGCCTCGTCCCAGCTGCCCCAGCTGCTGGAGCCCCAGCCCCAGGCGTTGCAGGGCAGGAAGCAGTACGCGCCCAGCGAGCTCTCCACGTAGGCGATGGCGGGGGAGAAGCGCGGGTCAACGCCGTAGTCCCACGCGGCGGCCGCGAAGGTCGCGCCGTGGCCCGCCATCGGCGAGCCCGCGAGGTAGGCGTCGATGCGCCCGGACCACTCGGCGATGAACGCGTCGCGGTCCGACGTGAGGCTCGCCTCGGCGGCGGTCTCCACCGGCGCGGCGGCCTCCGAGGAGAGGGCGCCGGCCTCGGTCGCGCCGACCTCGCC
>CACZRK010000317.1 GCA_902783515.1 uncultured Coriobacteriaceae bacterium
TCCGCGAGGGCGTCCGCCGCCGTGTCGCCCCCCGAATCGGCGCTGCGCGTCCCGTCTTCGTTCAGGCCGAGCCCGGCGACCGCGTCCAGCTGCTCGGCATACTCGTCAAACGTCGCGTTCAGGGAGTCAAGCGCGGCGGCGAGCTGGTCGCGCCCCTCGTTGAGCTGCGCGACGTGCGCGTCGGGCAGCGCGCGCATCTCGGCCGCCGCGGCGGCCGAGGCGTCGCGCGTCGCCTGAAGCGCGCCGATGAGCTCGCGCACGTGCTGGATGTCGTCGGCGACCGCATCGGCGGAGAGCTCGCCGCCGCCGAGGAGCGCGCCGCCGCTCGCGACCTGCTGGAAGTGCGTCGCAGCCGCGGGCAGCGTCGCCGTGACCTCGCGCGCGTCGGCGACCAGCGATCGCGCGAACGTGACGTCGGAGCCCACGTACGGCAGCGAGCCGATCAGGTTCCACGGCCACCCCTCAAGCTCGGACGCGATCGCCGTCGTCGCGTCGTCGAGCGCGCTCGCCTCGGCCGCGACGTCAACGGCGCCGCCGGCAGAGTCGCCCCGCGTGCTCACAGCTACGTTCACACCCAGGGCGGCGAGCTCGTCGCCGATCCCCTGCTGCAGGCGCGTCGCCGCGTCAATCGCCGCGTTCGCCTGCGTCGTCATCCGGTCCACGCTCGCCTTCGCCGCGAACCCGACCACGGCGACGCAGGCCAGCACCGCCACGACGAGCACGGTCACGATCGCCGCGACCACGCGGCCACCGTGCCCGCGACCCGTGCCGCGGGCGTCCATCCGTGCCTCTCCCAGGTGCGCGACCCCTTCCTCGCCTCGCGACCTCGGCTTGTCGCCTTGCGGCGGCGCGCCATCACGAGCGCGCGTCGCCTGGTCTCGCCGCCGCTGGCTCGACCATGACGTGGCCCGTCTCGTCTCTCTCTTATTGCCTGCCACGGCGCCCCGCGTACGTCGCGCGCCCATGTGCACGCGATCAACGCAACCAGCGTACCAGTGCGCCCGCGCTGCGGCAGATGCTCCCGTGCCGCAGATGCTCGTTTCTTGCGCTTGCCCGAGCGGCGGCAGCGACGGGCGCCGTCGTGCTAGGGTCTGCGCCGACGGCCGCCGCCCACGCAACGCGCCCCGTCACACGCACAGAAAGGACTCCCGTGTCACGCCTCGCAGACAATACGACCGACGAACCGAACCAACCCGTACCCGCCGAGGACGCGGTCATCACCAGCGCGCCGACGCTCGCGCCCGCTCGCGCACGGCTCTGCCTGTGGCTGCTCGTGCTGCTCGGCTTCGCGCTCGGGTGCGCCGAGTTCGTCGTCATCGGCATCGAGCCCGAGATCGCCGCGGACTTTCACGTCACCCTCGCGCGTGCCGGCGAGCTCGTGAGCTGGTTCGCGGGAGCCTACGCGGTCATGACGCCGGCACTCGCCCTCGGCACCGGCCGGTTCAGGCGCTTCCCGCTCCTCGTCGCCTACGGCATCGTCTTCTGCGGGGCGAACCTCGCCGCGCTCGTCGCGCCGACGTTCGGGCTGCTGCTCGCGTCGCGCCTGCTCATCGGCAGCGTCGCCGGCGCGTTGCTCGCGACCGCCGTCACCTTCGTGCCCGAGCTCGTGAGCCCCGCACGCGCCTCGATGGCGATCGCGCTGGTGTACGGGGCCTTCTCGGTCGCGATGGTCCTCGTCACCTCGCTCGGCAAGATTGCCGCGACCGTGGCGTCCTGGCGTGTCGTCATGGCCGCGACCTTCGTCCTGTCGCTCGTCACGATCGCGCTGCTCGTCGCCTTCCTCCCGCGCACCGGCGCGACCGACGAGCCCTCAACTGTCGGCGAGCAGCTGGCGCTGCTGCGCGACGCCCGCGTCATCGTCGGCATGCTGATCTTCGTCTTCGGCGTGGGCGCCGTGTACGTGTTCTACGCGTACGTCACGCCCTACCTCCAGAACGTCCTCGGCATGACCGCCGGCCAGGCGAGCGTGACGCTGCTCGCCTACGGCGCGATGACCATCCTGTCCAACATGCTGTCCGGCTGGGGCGACGCGCGCTTCGGCCTGCGGTCGCTCGCGGTGACGTTCCCGCTCCAGGCGGTCCTGCTCGTCACCCTGTGGGCGCTCGGCCCGCGCACGCCGGGCGCAGTCGCGGTCATCATGCTCATCGCGCTCTCCATGTACGTGATCTCAACGCCGTGCGTGTCCCTGTTCCTGCGCGTCGCGCGGACCCGGCATCCCAAGGCGCTCACGCTCGCGAGCTCCGTGGAGCCCACGGCGTTCAACATCGGCATCGCGTTCGGCACGGCGATCGGCGGCGTGATCGTCGACGGCCCGGGCCTGCGCTCCGTCGGCGTCGTCGGCGCCGCGTTCGCGCTGGTCGCGTTCGCGCTCACGATCGTCACGATGCGCATCGACGCCCGCGCCCGCCGCGAGGACCGCGAGCGCAGCCGCGCGTAACGAGCCAGCCGAGCCAGCCAAGTCAGCCAAGGGGCCAGTCAATCCAGCCGCGCCGGCCGAGGCGCCGGACTGACGCGGAAGGCCGCGCGACACGACGCGTCGCGCGGCCTTCTCGACATCATGGGTCTCATCGTGGGTCTCATTGGGCGAACGCCTCGCATGGGAGCCCGCCGCCCTCACGCCCCTAGCGGGGCGCGAGGGCGCGACGCACACCTCAGCGCAGCGTGCGCTTGTCCACCTTGCGGGCGATCAGGTCACCGACGCTCTGGACGATCTGGATCAGGATGACGCAGAGGATGACCGCACCGACCATGACGTCGTAGTTGTGCCGCTGGTAGCCGTAGCGCACGGCGATGTCACCCAGGCCGCCGGCGCCGACCGTGCCGGCCATGGCGGTGTAGCCGAACAGCGTGATGAAGGTGATCGCCGCGCCGCGGATGATGGAGGGCAGGCTCTCGCGCAGGTACACCTTGGTCACGATCTGCCAGGTGTTCGCGCCGAAGCTCTGGCCCGCCTCGACGAGGCTCGCGTCGATGTCGGCGATGCTCTGCTCGATCATGCGCGCCACGAACGGGACGGCCGCCACCGTCAGCGGCACGATCGCGCCCTTCACGCCGAGCGCCGTGCCAACGACGAGGCGCGTGAACGGGATGATCGCCACGAGCAGGATGATGAACGGGATCGAGCGGCCGATGTTCACGATCCACCCGAGGACCGCGTTGAGCGGGCGGTTCGGGTGCAGGCCGCCCTTGTCGGTCAGCACGAGCAGCACGCCGAGCGGGATGCCGATGAGGTAGGCGATGAGGACGGAGATGGCCGTCATCACGATGGTGTCCCACGTGCCGTCAAGCAGCAGCGTCCCGTAGTCCGCCCAGTACTGCGAAAGGTACGCCAGCATCCTAGTCACCCTCCCCCGCGCGCTGCGTCGCGCGCACCTCGGCGTCGTCCTCGGCGTTGTCCAGCGACGTGTCCGCCGTCGCCAGGTTGTCGTTGCGCAGCAGCTCGCGCGTCACCTCGCTGCGCGGGTTGCCGAAGACCTCGGCCGTGGCGCCCTGCTCGACGATCCGCCCGTCGTCGATGACCGCGATGCGGTTGCAGACCCTGCTCGCGACGGACAGCGAGTGGGTGATCATCACCATGGTCACGCCGAGGTCGCGGTTGATCGTGCCGAGCAGCTCCAGGATCTGCGCCGTTGTGCGCGTGTCCAGGGCGCTCGTCGCCTCGTCGCACAGCATGATGCGCGGCTTGTTCGCCAGCGCGCGGGCGATGGCGACGCGCTGCTGCTGGCCGCCGGAGAGCTGGCTGGGATAGCAGCCGGCCTTCTCGCCCAGGTTCACGCGGTCCAGCAGCTCGCGGGCGCGCGCCTCGCGCTCCGCTTTGCCCACGTGCCGCAGGGCGAGCGGGAACGCGACGTTGTCCAGCACGGTGCGCTGCTGGAA
>CACZRK010000318.1 GCA_902783515.1 uncultured Coriobacteriaceae bacterium
CCGCGGGCACGCAGGTCAGCGTCGGCACGGTCGCGCTTGCGCCGGGCCTGAGCTCGGTCGACCTCTCGGCCGGCACGGAGCCGCTCGGCTACACGGTGACGCTCGAGCCCTCCTCGGCGCTCGTGAGCGACCTCACGCAGCTGTCGTCGCAGCTCGCCGACGGCGGCGCCGACGCCACGTTCACACTTGCTGTCACGTTTGATGGGACCGTGAGCATCGACGCCAACGCGCTGACGCTGAACAGCCAGGTCTTCGAGCTGCGCGGCGCCTCGGTGAGCGCGCAGCAGGCGCCGACCGCGCAGGCCACGAGCCAAGCCGCCGACGCCACCGCAAGCGCGGCGGAGGGCAGCGCGGCCGCCGACGCCGGCTCCGCGGCGACGAGTGGCTCGTCCAAGACGACCACGACGCTCACCATCACGCTCGGCCTCAAGAGCGGCTGGCAGAACCAGATCGCGAACGCCTCGGCCACGACGGTCGCCGGCACGGCGACGCTCGCGGCGGAGCACTTCGCCGCGCAGGACACGCTGACGATCGGCGCGACGTTCGCGGCGAGCATCCCGGTCACGAGCGCGACGGGCACCACCGGCTCCTTCACGCCGGCGAGCGCGTCCACGTCCGCCCAGGTCACCGTCACCGGCGGCACGAAGCAGGCAGGCGCGCCCACGACCGGCGCGGCGGCGTCCGCGTCGGCGTCGGCCACCACCGAGCACGGCGCCACCGCGGAGGCGACGGCGACACAGGCCGCCTCCGCGCAGCATGAGGCGACGCCCGCGGAGAGCGAGGCCGCCGAGGAGAGCGCGGCGAACGAGACGGCCGCGGCCTCTGGTGCAGGCGTGACCGTGACGGCACCCGCCGCGTCCACGGCGGCGACGACGGAGGCGGCGGAGACTACGCCCGCGGCCACGTCGACCGAGGCGAAGGAGGACGCTGCCGTCAAGACGGCCAACTCGACGGCCGGAACCGAGGCGGCGTCATCTGAGGCGGAGAGCGCGACGTCCGAGGCGAGCGCGACGAACCCGCCGACGCTTGCGACGACGTTCGACGCCCCGTCCATCACCGCCTCGCAGGACGCGACCACGAGCGCGAAGAAGGACGCGGCAAGCTCCAAGGCTGACGCGGCCACGAGCGCCAAGGCGGAGAGCGCGGCGAGCGCGAGCTCCGCGAAGGATGCCACGGCAAGTGCGAAGAAGGACGCTGCCGCGAGCGCTACGTCGGAGAGCATGACGAGCTCGAAGTCTGACGCAAGCGCGAGCTCCGCGAAGGACGCGGCGGCGAGTTCCAAGGCTGACGCGGCGACGAGCTCCGCGAAGGACGCGGCCACGAGCGCTACGTCGGAGAGCGCGGCGAGCTCCAAGGCTGACAACGCTGCCGCGAGCTCAAAGGCTGAGAGCGCCGCGAGTTCCTCGAAGGACGACGCTGCCGCGAGCTCCTCGAAGGATGCGGCGGCGAGCTCGTCCACCGATGGGGAGACAAAGCCCACCACCAGCGCGAAGACTGACGACGCTGCGAGCTCCAAGGCCGACGCAAGCACGAGCTCCGCGAAGGATAACGCCGCGAGCTCCAAGGCCGACGCAAGCGCAAGCTCCGCGAAGGACACCGCGGCGAGCTCGGCCCACGAGAGGAGCGCGGCATCCGACGCCGCGAGCTCCAAGGCCGACAGCGCGTCGACCAGTGCCGGCAGCACGACGAGCACGCCGTCGTCAAGCGCGGGCACGGGCACCACGCAGCAGGCGCAGCCGAGCGCGACGACCCAGGGCACCGGCGCCGCGCCGTCGACGCAGAGCACGCAGACCAACAGGCCCGCGACGAGCAACGCCGCCGAGACCTCGGCCTCCCACCCGGTGAACGCCACGGCGTCCAGCGCGAACGAGGCGAAGGTCCCGACGACGGGTGATACGACGCGTTCGGTCGCCCCGATCGTGATCGCCGCAACGGCGATCATCGCCACCGGCGCCGTGCTTGCAATCATCGCGCTCACGAAGCGCGCGAAGAGCCTCGGCCGTCGATAGATTGTAGGTAAGCGCACACGCGCGTGATGCTCGACAACGCGCGCGTCTTGAGCGATGCCGGCCATGCGGGGCCTGCCTTCTCGACGTCGATTGAGAAGGCAGGCTCTATTTGTAACAATACGCTCCCCTGGCGTCACGAGAAGGGAGCATGGCAGGGGACCGCATGCACGCAAGGAACCGCGCGCCTTCGCAACAGCGTTCCTATATGCAGGAAATCGTGCATACAATGCATTTTCACGACCGTATCGACAGGGATGACGCCACGCAACCGGACCTGCGCATACGCACGATATTGTATGTAGCTTTTTGAGATGTTCGGGCGGTTTTGTCACCAGCCCGTTGCGTCCGTTGAATGGTCGCCGGTGGCTTACGATAATTGATTGGATGAAGGACGCCACGGGAGCGGCGCGCGAGGCGCTGCGTTGATCGAGGTCATGCCAGGCCGAGCCCGCGCCACCCGCACGCCATGGATGGGACACCGCATGTTCGACGACGATCTGACAGACTATTCGACGCGGGAGCGCCACCTGCCGGGCGCGCTCATCGCCGTCGCGCTCGTCATCACCGTCATCGCGACGCTCGTGGCGCTCTCCCCCGGCTGGCGCTCCAGCGATGCCTCTGCCCTCGGAGGCGCCGACGGCGCGGCCGCCGCAA
>CACZRK010000319.1 GCA_902783515.1 uncultured Coriobacteriaceae bacterium
AATTGCTATTCTGGTGGACGCGCCGCGCGGGCACGTCCCCGCGCGGCGCGACGGTGTCGGGGACGGCGAGGGGGAGACGAGACAGATGACGCACGACGATGCACCCACGGCTGGTGTCGCCGGCGAGGCGGGCGGCCTGTCGCTGGCGGGCCTGCCCCCGCTCTCGGTCGCCATCCAGGCGGGCGGGGAGTCACGCCGCATGGGGCGGTCAAAGGCGACCGTGCCCTTCCTCGGCAGGCCGCTGCTCGAGCGGATCGTGACGCGCGTCGCGCCGATCGCCGCCGAGATCGTCATCACCACCAACGAGCCCGAGAACCTCGGGTTCCTGGACGACCATCCCGCGCGCGGGCGCATCCGGCTCGTGCGGGACCGCTATGACCGCCGCGGCTCGGTGACCGGCCTGGCGACCGCGCTGTCGGCGGCGACCAACGACTGCGTCGCGATCGTCGCGTGCGACATGGTGTTCGCGAGCCCGGAGCTGTTCCTGGCGGAGTACCGCGCGATGCTGGCGGACGAGGGCGTGGACGTCGTGGTGCCGCACACGCAGTTCGGCTACGAGCCGTTCCACGCCGTCTACCGGCGCGCGCGCTGCCTGGACGCGCTCGTGAGCGCCATCGACGACGGCTGCGGCAGCATCCGGCAGTTCATGGAGACGATCGCCGTGCGCGACTTCGCGATGGAGGAGGTCGCCCGCACCGTGCCCGACGGCCGGTGCTTCATCAACACGAACACGCCCGACGAGCTCGCCCACGCCGAGCAGATTGTGCGTGACCTCGCGCGGTCGGGACGCGGCTAACGCGCCTGACACGAAGCGTGTGGTAGGGTTCTGCGCGAAGGACGGACGTTCGCGCCGACAGACAGGGAGACGACACATGGGCCTGAGCGAACGGCAGGTGCGCGACATAGCCGACTACGCGCGCATCGCGCTGAGCGACGACGAGCTCGCCGAGATGACAACGTACATGAACGAGGCGGTGGACGACGTGCTCTCGCCGATACTGGACTTTGACCTGGCGGGGGTGGAGCCGGTGTTCCACCCCATCGGCGACCTCTCCAACGTCATGCGCGACGACGTGCCGACGCCCGGCCTGCCGCTCGCCGAGGCGCTGGAGAACGCCGGCCAGACCGAGGGCCGCTGCTTCCGCGTGCCGTCGATCCTGGGCACGGGAGGTGACGAGCTGTGAGCGCGCGCGAGCTCTCCGGTCTGACCGCGACCGAGACCGCCCGCCTCGTCCGCACCGGCGAGGCGTCCGCCGTGGAGGTCGCCCGGGCGACCATCGAGGCCATCGAGGCCCGCGAGGACGCGGTCCACGCCTTCATCCAGATCACGCCCGAGATGGCGCTGCAGGCGGCCGAGCGCGTTGACGCCGACCGCGCCGCCGGCCGCGAGCTCGGGGCGCTGGCCGGCGTCCCGATCGGCTTCAAGGACAACATGCACCTCGTCGGCACGCGCACCACGTGCGGCTCGCGCATGCTGGAGGACTACGAGTCCGTGTTCACGGCGACGTGCGTGCAGCGCATGCTGGACGCCGGCTGCGTCCCGATGGGAAAGCTGAACATGGACGAGTTCGCCTTCGGCTCGTCCACCGAGTCAAGCTACTTCGGCCCGACGCGCAACCCCCGCGACCTCGGGCGCGTCCCGGGCGGCTCCTCGGGCGGCTCCGCCGCTGCCGTCGCGGCGGGCATGCTGCCGCTCACGCTCGGCTCGGACACGGGCGGCTCCATCCGCCAGCCCGCGTCGTTCTGCGGCGTCGTCGGCCTCAAGCCCACCTACGGGATGGTCTCCCGCTACGGCGTGGTGGCCTTCGGCAGCTCGCTGGACCAGGTGGGCCCGCTCGCCCGCAGCGTGGACGACGTCGCGCTGGCGATGAACGCGCTGGCCGGTCGCGACCCGCGCGACTGCACCTCGCAGGCGTGGGACCGCGACTTCATGGCCGGCCTGCATGACGGGGTGGAGGGCATGCGCATCGGCGTCGTGGACGGCATGACGCACGCCGAGGGCGTGGACCCCGAGGTGATGGCGTCGCTGGACGCGGCGGCGCAGGAGCTGGTCGCGCGCGGCGCGACGCTGGTGGACGTGGAGCTGCCCCACGCGAAGGCGGCCATCAGCGCCTACTACGTGCTGGCGCCGTGCGAGGCGTTCTCCAACCTGGCGCGCTTTGACGGCGTGCGCTACGGCCACCAGTGCGCCGACGCGCGCGACCTGTCCGACATGACGTCGCGATCGCGCGCCGAGGGCTTCGGCCCGGAGGTCAAGCGCCGCATCATGCTCGGCGCCTACCTGCTGTCCAGCGGCGTGTACGACCGGTACTACTATCCCGCCCAGCAGGTGCGCGCGCTCATCACCGACGACTACCGCCGCGCCTTCCGGCAGGTGGACGCGATCCTCATGCCGGCGAGCCCGCGCTGCGCGTTCCGCTTCGGCGAGCTGTCCGACCCGACGCAGATGTACCTGTCGGACATGTTCACGATCTCGCTCAACATCGCGGGCAACGCCGGCGTCAGCGTGCCGGTCGCCCCGGGGCGCGACTCGGGCATGCCGATCGGCGCCCAGCTGATCGGTCCGGCGTTCGCCGACGACCGCCTGCTGCGCGTCGCGGCGGCGCTCCAGGACGCGTACGGGCCGGCGAGCGTCGCGGACGTGCGCGCCGAGAAGGGGGGTGAGCTCTCGTGAAGGAGCTCTCCGAGGTGCTCAGGGACTGGGAGCCGGTCATCGGCCTGGAGATCCACACCGAGCTGACGACGCTGCAGACCAAGATGTTCTGCGGCTGTCGCCTGTCGCACGACGACGAGCCAAACACGAACGTCTGCCCGGTCTGCCTCGGCATGCCCGGCGCGCTGCCGGTGCCGAACAAGGCGGCCATCCAGTCCATCGTGCTCGCCGGCCTGGCGACGAACTGCGACATCATGCGCCACTCCATGTTCTACCGGAAGAACTACTTCTACCCGGACATGGCCAAGAACTTCCAGACGACCCAGGGGCCGATCGCGTTCTGCATGAACGGCTGGCTTGACCTTGAGGTCTCCGGGCCGGGCTCGCGCGAGCGCGCCGACGACGTGACGCGCGACGAGGACGGCGGCTACGTCGCCCGCGTCGGCATCGAGCGGATCCACATGGAGGAGGACGCCGCCAAGATGGTCCACGTCGGCGGCGTGGACGGGCGCATCGACGGCGCGGAGTACTCCCTCATCGACTACAACCGCGCCGGCACCCCGCTCATCGAGCTCGTGACCAAGCCCGACCTGCGCAGCCCCGAGGAGGCGCGCCTCTTCATGGAGAAGCTGCGCCAGATCTTCCTCACGCTGGGCATCTCCGACTGCTCCATGGAGAACGGCAGCATGCGCTGCGACGGCAACGTGAGCCTGCGCCGCCGCGGGACCGAGCGCCTGGGCACCAAGACCGAGCTCAAGAACCTCAACTCGTTCAAGTCGCTCCACGACGGCCTGGAGTACGAGATCCGCCGCCAGGCCGAGGTGCTTGAGGAGGGCGGCGTGGTCTACCAGGAGACCCGCCACTGGGAGACCTCCACGCGCCGCACGCTCGTCATGCGCACGAAGGAGACGGCCGACGACTACCGCTTCTTCCCCGAGCCCGACCTGGCGCCGTTCGACCTGCCCGACGCGTTCGTCGAGGAGGTCCGCGGCCGCCTGCCCGAGCTGCCCGACGCCCGCCGCGACCGCTACGTGGCCACCTTCGGGCTGCGCCGCGCCGACGCGCGTCAGCTCGCCGGCGACCCCGCGGTCGCCGAGCTCTTTGAGCAGGTCATGGCGCAGGCGAAGCCCGAGCTCGCGCGCACCGTGGCCAACGTCATCATCAACGACCTCACCGGCGTGCTGAACGCGGCGGGCCAGACCTTCGCGACGGCGAGCCTCACCGCCGACCAGGTGCGCGGCCTCGCCGAGCTGCTCGCGAGCGACGCCATCACGTCCCGGCAGGGGCGCGAGGTCGCCGAGGCCATGGTCCAGACGGGGGAGGACCCCGCCCGCATCGTGGACGAGCGCGGCATGCGCCAGGTCAGCGACACCTCCGCGCTCGCGCCCATCGTGGACCAGGTGATCGCCGCGTGCCCCGACCAGGTGGCGCAGTATAGGGGCGGCAACGCCAAGGTCATCGGCTACCTCATCGGCCAGTGCATGAAGGCGAGCCGCGGCAAGGGCAACCCCAAGCTGTTCAACCAGCTGCTCGCGGAGCGCATGGCGTAGCCAGGCGACGACGCGACAGG
>CACZRK010000320.1 GCA_902783515.1 uncultured Coriobacteriaceae bacterium
GCCGGCCGCCGCGGACAGCAGGCGCGTGACGAGCAGCTTGGTCGTGGGGCTCGCGGCGATGGCGGCGGCGAGGACCTGCTGCGTCGCGCGCGGGCTGCCAAGCACCTCGTCGAGCGTCGACGCGCCGCCGGCCCCGAGCACCGAGAAGAGCTCGTCGGTCAGCTGGACGCGCTCGGGCATGGCCACCGAGTCGATCCAGTCGTTGAGCGCGGCGTCGAGCGGGGCGGCCGCCGGGTCCGCCTCGGCCGGCAGCAGCCCCGTCGGCGTGGTCTGCCAGCTCATGGGGTCGTGCTGCAGCAGCCCGCGGGCGGCGCTCGCGACGTGCCGGCGCACGGTCCCGGGCCGGTCAAACAGCGTGCCCACCACGGAGTAGGCGGGCTGGATGCGCGAGAACCGGTCGCCGAGCACGTCGGCGGCGCAGGTCGGGACGAGCGCGCGCTCGAGGCCGGGGCCGTCCAGCGACCAGCACCGCGCGATGTGGTCACGCAGCTCGGCGGGGCAGACGGCGCAGGCGTAGTCCGCGAGCGCGCCTCCCTTCGAGTGGCCGGTCACGCACACGCGGGCGCCCCTCTTGACGGCGCGGACCAGCGCGTCCCGCAGGAACCTGGCCGCCAGGACCTGGGCGTTCGTCACGCGGGAGCCGAGCAGGAAGTTCTCGCGCCAGCCGACGAGCGTCGTGTCGGTCCCGCGGAAGGCGACGAACGTCACCTCCGGCGAGACGTCGACCTCGATGGCGGCAAACTGCGTGGCGGTCGCCTCGTCCACCACGTCCGCGACCCGGCGAAGCGTCGCCTCGCCAAGGCGGCGGGACGCGGCGAGCGCCTGGACGAACCCGCGGTCGATGGACGCCATGGACCGCACGAACGGCGACACGTCGCCGGCCTCGCCCGCGCCGCCAGCCCCGCCCGGCGCCCCCGACGCTCCCGCTTGGTCGGCGCGGGCGAGCAGGTCGCGGCACGCGTCGCCCAGGGTTCCCGCAGTCCCGTTCGCGAACGGTCGGATGTCCAGATAGACGGCGCAGGCGATCGCGAGCGCGTCAGCGTCGTTGACGGGGCGCTCGTCGACCGTCAGGTCGCCACGCCATGTGAGGTAGTCCGTCACGTTCGGCATGCGAGCCACCACCTTCGGGGTCGTCTGCAGGAGGCGCGCCGCCATGGAGATCGAGCGCGTTCGCGCGACGTCGCCGCGACGCGCGACAGCGACGCGCGCCCTCAGGGTACATCATCTGGCAATGGTGCCGGGCGTGGCTGCCCCGGCGACCGTCCGTCAATCGCCCGTCATCGCACGTGAAGGGTCTCTCGACATGTCCTACGACTTCCGCGGCGCGTTCAAGCGCACGCCGGCGACGCTCACGCTCGTCATCGTCAACGTCGTCGTCTTCCTGATCGCGCAGGTGCTGACCGGCCCCGCCTACCGCCTGTACTCGTACCAGGCGCTCTCCGTCATCACGATCGAGGCGGGCTGGTGGTGGACGCTCGTCACCTCCATGTTCATGCACGGCTCGGTGATGCACATCGTCTTTAACATGTTCTCGCTGTACTGGCTCGGGCTCACGATGGAGCGCGTCCTCGGGTCCGCGAAGTTCCTGGTCACGTACTTCGCCTCGGGAATCGCCGGCGGTCTCACCTACCTCGCCTGGTGCTATCTCTCGGGCAGCGTGGGCTGGGCGATCGGCGCGTCGGGCGCGATCTTCGGCCTCTTCGGGGCGTACGGCGTGATGCTGCTCGTGGAGAGCCGCCGGCCGGTGTTCCTCAACCAGGCGTCCGCGCGCCAGTCGCTCACGCAGTTCCTCGTGCTGCTGGCCGTCAACGTGCTCTACGGCTTCACGGGCGGCATCGCCTGGCAGGCGCACCTCGGCGGGCTCGTGGTGGGCGCGATCCTCGGGTACGTGTTCTACCTGCAGCTGCGCCGCACGCGCGGCATGGGGAGGTTCGGGGCGAGGTAGGGGCGTCGGGGCATATACACGAGAGCGCCCCGCCGCTTTCTCGTCGGCGAGGCGCCCTCGGACTGAAAGATGATCGATGCTAGTCGGAGCCCTCTCGATGCATGTCGTCTACTTCTTCGCGAGCTCCTCGCCAAGGACGTATCCCCACGTCAGGCAGCGCCCGTTCGAGTTGCCAGCCATGTTGATGGGATAGTCGACGGCATACAGGTCGCCGGAGGCGTTGCCCGTCGCGTACAGGCCCTCGATGGGCTTGCGATCCTTGTCGAGCACCTGCAGGTGCCGGTTGACGTTGAGCCCGCCGACAATGGCAAGCAGCGCGACGCCGACCTTCGCCGCATAGAACGGGGGCTTCGTCACGGGGAACAGGAAGTCAGCCTGCTTGTGGAAGTCCTCGTCCTCGCCCTTCTCGACCAGCTCATTGTAGCGGTCGACCGAAGCCTGCAGCGCCTTCGCGTCAATCCCGATCATCTCGGCAAGCTCCTCGATCGAGTCCGCCTTGAAGCAGGTGCCGTCGTTCGCCTCGACGGCCTTGTCCACGATGGCCTCTACGTCCTCTGGCTTGAAGGGGTCGCCGACCTCACCGCCCATCGAGTCCCAGAACATGCCGCCGCCGACGCCGTTCTCGAGCGTCTTGACGTTCTGCTCACCATAGTCGGCGTCGAAGATCGACCATGCGATGTTGTCGGTCTGGCGCATCACGTTCATGGACTTGCCCTGGACCCAGGTTCCTTCGTTCATGAAGCGCTCGCCCTCCATGTTCACGAACATGAAGGCACCGTGGAACATGCAGCCCGCCTGGGGGTGCAGCATGAGCGGGAAGGGGGCGTCCTGCGTGGTGCCGCCCGCCCACAGGCCCATCTTGATGCCGTCGCCGGTCGAGTAGCCAGCAGGACCATTCTGGTTCTCCAGACAATGGTGGACGATGTCCTCGCAGTAGTAGTCGACCATCTCGGGGTCCATGTCGATGCCGCCGGTCGCCAGCACGACGCCCTTCGTGCCCTCGTAGTAGACCTCGTTGCCGTCGGGGTCGGTGGCGATGACGCCCGTCACCGTGCCGGACGCGTCCTTGACCAGCTGCTGCGCACAGGTGTTGAAGTGGTACGTCGCGACCTTCTCGTGCTTGTCGGCATCCTGGGAGTCCACGTAGAGCACTGACGTCGCGAGGAAGTAGCTGCACTCGGGCGGGAACTCGTAGCTCTTGTCGGAGTGGAACTGGTGGTAGGAGAAGCTCTCGGGAATGATCGCGTTCGGCGCGTAGGCGCGGAAGGAGTCGGGCTCGACGCCATACTGGGCGGCCTTGTCGATCAGCCAGTCGCCGGCCTCGCCGGACCGGTTGAACCACATCGAGACGAGCTCCTCCTTGACGCGGCTACCGCAGGTGCGGATCCAACGGTGCTGCGCCTCGGGAACGTTCACGGTCAGATCCTGGCCGATTTTCTCGCCATACTCCTTGGTGAACTTCGTGTTGCACAGGCCGATGCCACCGCCACGGCCCTGTACCGTGTTGAGCTTCTCAAGCACGATCACTGACAGGCCGTTGTCAACGCAGGCGCTCGCCGCCGCACAGCCAGAGTTGCCGCAGCCGATGATGACGACGTCAGCGGACTCCTTGCTCGCGCAGTCAGAGGGGTCGATGGGGTCCGGCGCGGTAAAGAACGACGGCACAGGCTTCTCAAAGCCCTTGCCCGCGACGTTCACGCCGTCCTGCGTCTCGCGCTGCGCGTACCGCATGTCCTCGTCGGTGCCCGTACCGCCCGCGTGCGCCGCCGTGGCGCCCGCCGCGACGGTCGCCGCGCCGGCAAGTGCCGCGCCGGCGATGAAGCTGCGACGCGAGAGCGTCCGGGAATTCGTCTGTCCAGCCATGGTTCAATCCTTTCCCCTTGTACGATTCGTCTTCCTCGGTGCGGGCATCCGACGCAGCCGCCTCTGTCGCATGGCTTACTTGGCCCAAAGCGGCAGGGCGTGAGGGTGCCAGTCAACGGGTGGCCGACGAGCTGCCCGCACGCGAATCGCCGCCATGGTAGGCGATGGATGACGACCATGCCGCTGAACTCTCGTGGCACCAGGGTAAACCCCTTGGTTCATGGCCTTCCACCTGCGCTA
>CACZRK010000321.1 GCA_902783515.1 uncultured Coriobacteriaceae bacterium
CGCGTTCGAGGAACGCACGGGCATCAAGGCGCCGCGCATCATCGCCTGGGAGATCACCCGCCGCTGCAACCTCGTCTGCGCGCACTGCCGCGCGGCGGCGCTGTGCGAGGCTTACCCCGGCGAGCTGACGCTGGACGAGTGCCGCGCCGTCATCGACGACATCGCCTCCATCACCGACCCGATCCTGATCATCACGGGCGGCGAGCCCCTCATGCGGCCCGACATCTGGGACATCATCGACTACGCCAACGAGCGCGGCCTGCACCCCGTCGTGGGCACGAACGGCACGCTCATCGACGACGAGATCGCCGAGCGCCTCCACGAGCACGGCATCCCGCGCATCTCCGTGTCGCTGGACTTCCCCGACGCCGCCGGCCAGGACGCCTTCCGCGGTCAGGCCGGCGCCTTTGACGACACGGTGCGCGGCATCCGCTGCGCGGAGGCCCATGGCGTGGAGGTGCAGGTGAACACGACGGTCACGAAGCTGAACAAGGACGTGGTGGACCGTTGCCACGACCTCGCCCAGGACCTCGGCGCCGTCGCGTTCCACCCCTTCCTGCTCGTCCCGACGGGGCGCGGCGAGAACCTCGTGGACGTGGAGCTCTCGCCGGAGGAGTACGAGGAGGTGCTGATCTGGGCGTATCGGCGCCAGCAGACCTCGCCCATGCACTTCAAGCCGACCGACGCCCCCATGTACTACCGCATCATCCGCCAGCAGTCCGCGCTTGAGGGCCGCGAGGTCACGCCGGCGACCTACGGCATGGAGGCCATGACGCGCGGCTGCCTGGGGGGCATCACGTTCTGCTTCATCAGCCACACCGGCGACGTGCAGCCCTGCGGCTACTTTGACATGCAGCTCGGCAACGTGAAGGAGACGCCGTTCTCCGAGATCTGGACCACGTCCCCGGTCTTTGACGACCTGCGCCACTACGACCGCCTGAAGGGCAAGTGCGGCGCGTGCGAGTTCAAGGGCGTCTGCGGCGGCTGTCGCGCGCGTGCGCTGTCGCTGACCGGCGACTACATGGAGAGCGAGCCCTACTGCGCCTACCAGCCCAAGAAGTGGGTGCGGGAGCGGGTGCTGGACGTCATCCAGAGCGGCTTCCCCATCGCCCACGACCCGGCCGCGGTCCTCGCCGCGCGCGTCGACGCGCCGCGCGCCGACGTCGTGGACGCGCTGGTCGCCCTTCGCAAGCAGAGGATCGTCCGACGCGTGGGCGCCTCCTTCGCCGCGGCCGCCCTGGGCTACCGCTCCACGCTGTGCGCGATGCGCGTGCCCGAGGCGGACCTGGACCGCGTCGCCGCCGCCGTGAGCGCGCATCCCGGCGTCACGCACAACTACGCGCGCGACAACGAGTACAACCTCTGGTTCACGGTCATCGCGCGCGGCACGGACGCCATCAGCCGGATCCTGGACGACATCACCGCCGAGACGGGCGTCGGGCCCATCCTGGACATGCCCGCCACGGCGCTGTACAAGATCCGCGTGGACTTCGGCGACGGGGAGGCCGACGCCCAGGGCGCGACCGAGCCGCACGGCGCCCCCTTTGACGGCGACGACCCCTTTGACGTGGAGCTCGTGCGCTGGTCGCAGGGCGACGTCCTCTACCGCACGGGCGACGCCGCCGCGGACGTCACGATCGACGAGACGCCCTTCGCCACCGCCGCCGCGCGCATCGCCGAGCGCCTCGGCGACGACGCGGTGACCGAGCAGCGCGTCATCGACCGCCTGACGGAGCTCGCCTCGCAGGGCGTCGTCCGCCGCTTCGGCGCCATCGTGCGCCACCAGAACCTCGGGTACGCCTTCAACGCGATGACGGTCTGGGACGTGGACGACCCGGCGCAGACCGACCTCGCCGGCAGGACGCTCGCGGCGAGCAGCCACGTCTCGCACTGCTACGCGCGCCCGGCGTCGCCCGCGTGGCCGCACGTGCTCTACGCGATGGTGCACGCCCACACGGCGTCCGAGCTTGAGGGCTACGTCGCCGACCTGCGCGCGTCGCTGTGCGGGGCGGGCGTCTCCGCCCCCGCGCCCCTTGTGCTCACCAGCACCAAGGAGTACAAGAAGACCTCGATGCGCTACTTCGAGGACTAGCCTCGAGCGGGCGGCCGCGCACGCGGGCCGCCCGTCCCTCAAGGGAAAGGATGCGTTCCATGGCGCTTTCGCACGAAAGATCCGCCTCCGACTTCGCCGAGGCGCGCCGCGTCATGCCCGGCGGCGTGAACTCGCCGGTGCGCGCGTACCAGAAGGTCGGCTGCGACCCCGTGTTCTACGACCACGCCAAGGGCAGCCGCGTCTGGGACGTGGACGGCAACGAGTACGTTGACTTCATCTGCTCCTGGGGCCCCATGATCTTCGGGTTCGGCGACGACGACGTCATGGCCGCCGTCCGCGCCCAGCTTGACCGCGGCGTCTCGTTCGGCGCCCCCTGCGAGGCCGAGACGCGCCTCGCCGAGAAGATCTGCGAGATCGTCCCGAACGTCGAGCAGGTCCGCATGACGTCGTCGGGCACCGAGGCGACGATGACGGCCATCCGCCTCGCCCGCGGCTACACGCACCGCGACAAGCTGATCAAGTTCGCCGGCAACTACCACGGCCACTCCGACTCGCTGCTCGTGAGCGCGGGCTCGGGCGTCGCCACGCTCGGCATCCCCGGCACGCCCGGCGTCACGGCGGGCACCGCGCGCGACACGCTGGTCGCTGCCTACAACGACCTGTCGAGCGTGCGCGCGCTCTTTGAGGCCTACCCCGGCGACGTCGCCGCCGTCATCGTGGAGCCCGTGAGCGGCAACATGGGCGTCGTGCCCCCCGAGCCCGGCTTCCTGCAGGGGCTGCGCGACCTGTGCGACGAGTTCGGCGCCGTGCTGATCATGGACGAGGTCATCACCGGCTTCCGCGTCGCGCTCGGCGGCGCGCAGGAGCTCTTTGGGGTCCGGGCGGACCTCGTGACCTTCGGCAAGATCATCGGCGCGGGCTTCCCCGTCGGCTGCGTCGCCGGGCGCGAGGAGATCATGCGCAGCCTGGCCCCCGTCGGCCCCGTCTATCAGGCGGGCACGCTCTCCGGCAACCCCGTCGCGATGGAGGCCGGCTACGCGCAGCTTACGAAGCTCTGCCAGCCCGGGCTCTACGACCGCCTGAACCGCACGGGCGCGCTGCTCGCGGACGGTCTGCGCGCGGCGATCGCCGAGGCGGGCGCGCACGCCTGCGTGAACCAGCTCGGCAGCGTCGCGACGATCTTCTTCACCGACGGCCCCGTGCGCGACTGGGACGGTGCGGCGTCCTGCGACACCGACGCGTTCGCCCGCTACTTCCGCGCCATGCTCGACCAGGGCTTCCTGATCGCGCCGAGCCAGTTTGAGGCGCTGTTCGTCTCGCTCGCCCACACCGACGAGGACGTCCGCCGCTTCGCGGAGGCGGCGAGGGTCGCCGTGCGCGCGGCGGTCACGCCCGCCTAGGCGCCACTGCGCGAGGGCGCGGCCACGGGCGCGGGCGCGAAGCCAGGCACACGGCGCCGTGATGTCTGTGCATGCCGTGTGACCTGCGTCAAAGCTCCCGCGCGTGCGCACGGGCGCCCCAAAACTGCTAGTATGTACCAGTCCCCATCGTCTAGCGGCCAAGGACGCCGGCCCCTCAGGCCGGAAACGGAGATTCGAATCCTTCTGGGGACACCACGACACGCACGGCCACACGCACACGCGGCGTGTGGCCTTTTTCATGGCACGGGAGCGTGATGACATGGAGGGTGTGCGGACGGATGCGCGCGATCTGCCGGCGCCGCGCGTCGACCTGAACTGCGACCTGGGCGAGAGCTTCGGGCACTGGTCGCTCGGCTGCGACCGCGACGTGCTGGCGGTTGTCTCCAGCGCCAACGTCGCCTGCGGCATGCACGCCGGCGACCCCGTCGTCATGCGACGCACGATCGGCCTCGCCCGCGAAGCCGGCTGCTCGGTCGGCGCCCACCCCGGCTACCCCGACCTGCAGGGGTTCGGCCGCCGCGCGCTCGCGATGGCGCCCGAGGACGTCTACGCCTACGTGCAGTACCAGGTGGCCGCGCTCGCCGGGATGTGCCGCGCGCAGGGCGTGACGCTGCGCCACGTGAAGCCGCACGGCGCGCTGTA
>CACZRK010000322.1 GCA_902783515.1 uncultured Coriobacteriaceae bacterium
AGCATTCGATATCCGGCTCTCAGATGCAACAACTAGAAGATAGGAGGTCGCGTATGGAGAGACAGGACGCGGGCGGACGGGGCGGCATGGCCGCCGGGGCGTCGACGCCCCCGATCGAGGCGCCCGCGCGGGCCGTGCGGCCAGACGGCGCCGACGGCGCGCGCGACGCGATGGACGAGCGGGGCGCGGAGATCCACGAGCTGCTGGGGCAGCTGCGCCATGCGCGCCTGCACCCGCAGATGCCCGCGGGCCTCACCGACGCGGAGGCCAACGTCATCATCGCGATCCACCACGTGACGAACCATGGCCTCGAGCTGCGCCCCGGCACGATCGCGCGGTTCGCGCGCGTTACGCCCAGCGCGCTGTCGCAGACGCTGGGGTCGCTCGAGCGCAAGGGCCTCATCAGGCGCGCGCGGGACGAGGGCGACTCGCGGTCGGTGGTCGTGTCGCTGACGGGGGAGGGCGAGGCGGTGCTCGCCGACGTCCACGCGCAGATGCTCCGGTTCCGCGCCGAGTTCCTGGCGTACCTGGGCGAGGACGACGTCGATCAGCTCATCGCCATCCTGCGCAAGCTCGTCGAGTTTCTTGAGGGGAGGGGCCGCCTGTGAGCATCCTCAGGTACCTGCGCGGACATGGCGTCGCCGTGGCGCTCATCATCGCGCTGCTGATCGCCCAGGCCTTCCTTGACCTGTCGCTGCCACGCTTCACCTCGGACATCGTGGACGTGGGCATCCAGCAGTCGGGCGTGAGCGACGCCGCGCCGAGCGAGATGCGCGCCGGGACCTTTGACGCCGTGGCCATGATGCTCTCGGACGCGGACGAGGCGACGCTGCGCGCCGCCTACCAGCAGACCGAGGCCGGGACGTACGCGCTCACCGACGCCGGCCGCCAGGAGCGCGCGACGCTGGACCGGATGGTCGCGTTCCCGATGGCCGTCGTCTTCCTGTCGTCGCAGGCCACCGGCGCCGGTGACGCCGACGCCTCAGGCACGCCTGCCGACGCGGGATCCGGCGCGGGCGCCGGCGCCCCGGACCTCGCGGACCTCGTGGCCGCCTACGACGCGGGCATGGTGGGCAAGGACCAGGTCGCCGCCATGCTCGACGAGGCGCGCGCGACCCTCTCGATATCCGACGACCTCATCGACCAGCAGGGCGTCGCGGCGGCCAAGGCGGAGTACGAGGCGCTCGGCTACGACATGGGCGCGATGGAGACCGGCTACGTCCTGCGCAGCGGCGGGCTCATGCTCGCGCTCGTCGCCGGGGGCGTGGTGGTCAGCGTCATAGAGAACCTGCTCGCCACGCGCACCGGCGCCAGCGTCGGCCGCACGCTGCGCAAGCGCATGTACGCCCGCGTGGTGGCGTTCTCCGACGCGGACATCCAGCGCTTCAGCGCGGCCTCGCTCATCACGCGCGCCACCAACGACATCCAGCAGATCCAGACGATGACCGTGATGACGCTGCGCATGCTGGCGTACGCGCCCATCCTCGCCGTCGGCGGCGTGATCCAGGTCGCGCGGACGGACCTGTCCATGGGCTGGGTCATCGGCATCGGCGTGCTGGCGGTCGCGGTGGTCGTCTCGACGCTCATGGTGTTCGTGATGCCGAAGTTCAAGGTCATGCAGCGGCTCATCGACCGGGTGAACCAGGTCGCGCGCGAGATGCTGACCGGCGTCTCGGTCGTGCGCGCCTTCGGGCGGCAGGACCACGAGCAGCGCCGCTTTGAGCAGGCCAACGAGGACCTCTGGCACACGCAGCTGTTCACGAACCGTGCGATGTCGCTCATGATGCCGCTCATGATGCTCATCATGAACGGGATCTCGGTCCTGGTCGTGTGGGTCGGCGGGCACTACGTGGACGCCGGGCAGATCCAGACGGGCGACCTGATCGCCTTCATCAGCTACGCGATGGTGATCATCTCCAGCTTCCTGATCCTGGGCATGCTCTCGGTCATGATCCCGCGCGCCGAGGTCGCGGCCGGGCGCATCAACGAGGTGCTGGACACCGAGCCCTCCGTGGCCGACCCCCTTCACCCCGTGGCGCTCCCCGCGCCGGCGGCCGGGGCGCCCGTGCCCGCCGGCGCCGCGATCGCCTTCGACCACGTGGACTTCTCCTACGCCGACTCCGAGGAGCCGGTCCTGCGCGACGTCACGTTCACCGCGCCGGCCGGCAAGGTCACGGCCATCGTGGGCTCCACCGGCTCGGGCAAGTCGACCATCGTCAAGCTCGTCGAGCGCTTCTACGACGTCACGGCCGGCGCGGTCACCGTTGACGGCGTGGACGTGCGCGACCTGCGCCAGCACGACCTGCGCGCGCAGCTCGGCTACGTGCCGCAGAAGGCGTTCCTGTTCAGCGGCACCATCGCGTCCAACATCGCCTACGGCGCGCCCGGCGCGTCACCCGAGCGCGTCGCCGAGGCGGCGCGGGTGGCCCAGGCGGCCGACTTCATCGCCGAGCGCCCCGAGGGGGCGGGGGCGCCGATCGCCCAGGGCGGCACGAACGTCTCCGGCGGCCAGCGCCAGCGCCTCGCCATCGCGCGCGCCCTGGCGACCGACGCCCGCGCGTACCTGTTTGACGACAGCTTCTCCGCGCTGGACTACCGCACCGACGCGGCGCTTCGCCAGGCGCTCGCGACCGAGATGCGCGGCCGCACCGTGCTCATCGTCGCGCAGCGCATCGCGACCGTGCTGCACGCCGACGTGATCGTGGTGCTGGACGAGGGGCGCGTGGTGGGCACGGGCACGCACGCCGAGCTCATGCGCGACTGCCCGCAGTACCGCGAGATCGCGCTGTCGCAGCTCTCGGAGGCGGAGCTCGCCGCCGCCGCGGGTGCTGCGGACGGCGCGGGCGAGGGGACGGTCACCGCCACGACCGCCGCGGACGGCGCGGGCGAGAAGGGGGGTGACGCGCGATGAGCCGGCATGACGAGGACCAGCAGCGCGCGCTTGACCAGATGCGCGAGGAGCGCGACCGCCGCCGGCGCCGCGGCGGCTTTGGCGGGCCGGGTCACGGCCCGATGGGCGGCATGGCGCCCGCCGAGAAGGCGCGCGACCCGCGCGGCGCCGTCCGCAAGCTCGTGCGGTTCATGGGCCGGCACAAGGCGCCGTTCGTCGTCGCCGTCGCGTTCGCGGTCATCTCCACGGCCTTCTCGATCGTCGGCCCCAAGGTCCTCTCGACGGCCACGACCGAGCTGTTCCGGGGCATCGTCGCGCGGGTGCAGGGCACCGGGTCGGTGGACTTCGGGGCCATCGGGCGCATCCTGCTCGTGACGCTCGGGCTGTACCTGCTCTCGGCCGCGGCGTCGTTCGTGCAGGGCTGGGTGCTCTCGTACGTCTCGCAGCGCACGTGCTACGAGCTGCGGCGGGACATCGCGGCGAAGATCGACCGCCTGCCGGTCGGCTACTTTGAGCGCACGAGCGTCGGCGACACGCTCTCGCGCGTCACCAACGACGTCGACACGCTCGGGCAGAGCCTGAACCAGGGCGTTGCCCAGCTCATCACGTCGGTCATCACGATCGTCGGCGTCATCGCGATGATGCTCAGCATCAGCGTGCCCATGACGCTCGTCGTGCTGCTCGTCGTGCCGGTGTCGCTCGCGCTCGTCGCGGCGATCGTCAGGCGCTCGCAGACGTACTTCTACGCGCAGCAGGCCAACCTCGGCGCCATCGACGGCCAGGTGGAGGAGACCTTCTCCGGCCACGACGTCGTGCGCGCGTTCAACCGCGAGCAGGCCTGTGTCGAGACGTTCGACGAGACCAACGACAAGCTCTATGAGTCGGCGTGGAAGTCCCAGTTCCTCTCCGGCCTCATGCGCCCGCTCATCAACTTCGTCGGCAACCTCGGGTACGTGGGCGTCGCGGTGCTCGGTGGCGTGCTTGCGACGCGTGGCGCCATCACCGTCGGCGACATCCAGGCGTTCGTGCAGTACGTGAACAACTTCACGCAGCCGATCATGCAGCTCGCGCAGGTCAGCAACGTCCTGCAGCAGATGGCCGCGGCCGCGGAGCGCGTCTTTGAGTTCCTGGAGGCGCCGGAGGAGCCCGTGGAGCACCCCGCGGTTGATGCCGAGGAGCTGGCGAAGCTGCCGACCGAGGTGACCTTTGACCACGTGCGCTTCGGCTACGACCCCGCCAAGCCGGTCATCCGCGACTTCACCGCGCGCGTCCGGCCCGGCCAGACCGTCGCGCTCGTGGGCCCGACCGGCGCGGGCAAGACCACCATGGTCAAGCTGCTCATGCGGTTCTACGACGTGCAGGGCGGCGCGATCCGCATCGGCGGGCGCGACGTGCGCGACATGGCGCGCGGGGACGTGCGCGGGCTGTTCGGCATGGTGCTGCAGGACACGTGGCTGTTCAACGGCACGGTGCGCGAGAACATCCGCTACGGCGACCCGACCGCGACCGACGAGGAGGTGGAGGCCGCCGCGCGCCGCGCCTTCGCGCACCACTTCATCGAGACGCTGCCGGGCGGCTACGACTGCGTGATCAACGAGGACGGCAGCAACATCTCCGCCGGCCAGCGCC
>CACZRK010000323.1 GCA_902783515.1 uncultured Coriobacteriaceae bacterium
ACGCGGGACAAGAAGTGCCTCGTGTTCGTGAACTCGCGCGAGGAGTGCGAGGCCGTCACGTCGACGCTTCGCCAGTACTGCGAGGCCAACGGCGAACCCGACCGCTTTCTCATTCACCACGGCAACCTCTCCTCGTCGTTTCGCGAGACGGCGGAGAGCGCCATGAAGGACGACGAGCGCGCGCTCACGACGGTCACGACCGCGACGCTGGAGCTTGGCATCGACATCGGCAGGCTCGAGCGCGCCTTTCAGATTGACGCGCCGTTCACGGTCTCGTCATTCCTGCAGCGACTCGGCAGGACGGGGCGGCGAGGCGAGCCGCCCGAGATGTGGTTCGTCATGCGCGAGGACGAGCCCGAGCCGCGCACGATGCTGCCACAGGCGATCCCGTGGAAGCTGGTCCAGGGGATCGCGCTGGTCCAGCTCTACCTTGAGGACCGTTGGGTGGAGCCCGCCCGTCTGGACCGCCTGCCCTTCAGCCTGCTCTACCACCAGACCATGGCCGAGCTCGCCTCGTGCGGGGAGATGACGCCCGCCCAGCTCGCGCAGCGCATGCTCACGCTGCCCTACTTCCACCGCGTGACGCAGGAGGACTTCCGCGTGATGCTCCGGCACCTGCTCGAGACGGACCACATCGAGCGAACCGAGGCGGGCGGCCTCATCGTTGGGCTTGCCGGCGAGCGCGTCACGAACTCCTATCGCTTCTACGCGACCTTCCAGGAGAACGAGGAGTACACCGTGCGCAGCGAGTCCCAGGAGCTCGGCACGGTCGTGAAGCCGCCGCCTGCCGGGGAGAAGATCGCCATCGCCGGTCACGTCTGGATCGTCGAGGAGGTTGACCACAAGCGCCACCTCATCTACTGCACGCAGGTGAAGGGCAAGGTACCCGCCTACTTCGGCGAGGATCCCGGCGACATCCACACGAGGATCCTGGAACGGATGCACGGGGTCCTCTGCGAACAGGGTGACTACCCCTACCTGATGAGCAATGCGCGGGCGCGTCTTGCACAGGCCCGTCATCAGGCGACGGAGGCCGGGCTCGCCCAGGAGTTCCTCATAAACCTCGGCGGGGACACGTGGGCGCTGTTCCCCTGGCTCGGCACGTACGCGTTCCTCGCCCTTGAGCGCATCCTCAAGATCAGGTGCGCGCCGCAGCTCGGCATCAAGGGCATAGACGTGGCGAGGCCGTACTACATCCAGTTCCGCATGGACGGGAACCGCGACGACTTCCTGCGCGTCATGCAGCAGGAGGCGGGACGCGACATCGACCCCATGGAGCTGCTCTACCCTGACGAGCTGCCGATCTTTGACAAGTACGACGAGTTCCTCCCCGCCGAGCTCGTGCGCAAGGGGTTCGCGTACGGCGTGCTTGACGTCGGCGGCGCGCAGGAGAGAATCCTCGGGTGGCGATGAGCGGCCGTCGGACGGCGCGAGGACGCCCGGGTGCGCTCAGTCGTCCAGGCCTGGCCTGCGGCGCAGCCGCTTGACGTCGGCATGATGATGCTTCGCGTCAAGGCGGCGCTGACGCGAGGCGTGCGTCGGCTTGGTCTTCGTCCGGTGCTTCGGGACGTATGACCTGCGCCTGAACTCCTCGCGCAGCTTCTCGAGGCAGCGCTGCCTGTTCTGCAGCTGGCTGCGCGACTCACGGCTCACCACGGCGATGCCCGTGGGCAGGTGCGTCATGCGCACGGCGGAGTCCGTCGTGTTCACGCCCTGACCGCCGGGACCGGTCGCGCGGAAGACGTCCGTGCGACACTGACGCTCAAGCTCCCGATCACCCAGCCGAGCGAGCGCGGCGAACTGGCGGGGCGTGAGGCGCGCGATCGCTGGCGTCGCACGACGTTCCCCCTCATTCCGCTGGCGCTGCAGACCATCCGTGTCGTTCACGTTCGTGCCATCTCCCCGTCAACATCGGTGCGACGTATCACGCGCGAGGTATGTGCGCATGCATGAAAAAGAAAAGGCTGGTAAGCATTCTGCTCACCAGCCTTAGCATTCAATGGTGCCTGGAAACGGAATCGAACCGCTGACACGGGGATTTTCAGTCCCCTGCTCTACCAACTGAGCTATCCAGGCGCTGCGGCATGTAAATATATCAGATCATGTCGGCGAGTCAACGCGCACGCTCGTCATGGAAGGATATTCCACGCTGGGCCATAAGTTTTCCATAGGTTCCCATCTCCGTCCCGCCCCTTGGCGCCTTGGCGCCCACAACGCGAAGCCTGACGATGCGGATTTCGTCGCCGGCCTCGGGCCATGGATCATCCGACGCCTCCCGCTCCAGCGCGCAGACGGCGTCGCGCGCGCTCACGAGCCGGCACGGCTGCACCGACTGACTCGCGACGAGCACCTGACCGTCGCAGCCTGCGAGCAGGACGTCCAGCGGATACGACATGCCGAACGTGTGGATGGACGCACAGCGGAAGAACAGCAGCGACGCGCCCTGCAGATCCCCGCGGCGCGTCCCGATCAGGCCGCAGAGGCGCTGCGTGAACCCCTGCGCGACATATGCCATGAGGCCGATCCCCGACGAGCTGAACACGAGCGCCTTCTCTGCGTCGCCGCGCAGCGACCTTCCCGTCACGCGGCGCGTGACGATCCCCTGCCGGCGCGCGGCGCCCGTCGCCTTCCCGTCCGTCTCGACGGCCCCCTCGCACGGCATCGGGTCGGCCTCTTCCATTGACGCGTTGCGTTCGTCCATACCGTCCCCCTCACATAGCGGACCCTTGCGGCGGGCGGCGCGCTAGAACAGCACGCCGGGCCGATAGCGATCGATCGTGAACGCGCACTCGTGCCGCAGCTCGCCCGGCACGCCCGCGTCAACGCCGGCGATCGAGAGCACCGAGGGCCAGGGACGATACGTAAGCGTGCAGACGTAGCGCGTCAGATGCGGCGCGAAGGAAAACCCGACGCTCGGGTCGTTATCGCCGCGCCCCTCCTCGTACGCCTCCCACGCGGTCTGCGCCGTCACCTCGACCGTGACGCGCGCGATGGGCCGCATCGCGCCCTCGATCGCCTGTGCGACCTCGTGCTCCTGGGCTCCCGATTCGATCGCCTCGCCCGCGGGCGACACGGCGCACGCCATGACGGCGTCAGGGGCGACCCGGTCGAACCTCGCGCACGCCGCGATGAACGAGACGAGGTTCGCCACGACGACGGCGACCACGATCATGACCGGCGTCACGACCGCCATCTCGACGACCATCTGGCCGTGCTCGTCACGGGCGAGGTCTCCCACCCACCTGCCAACCACACCCATCGCCTCCTCGACTGAGTGACCGTCACATGCCGGCCGTCACCTCGGACAGCCAGCCGAAGTCGACCTTGATCGGCACCTCCTTGTCCGTGCCGGGGATCGTGAGGGTCGCGATCGTGATCTCGTCGCTTCCCGTGAGCTCCGTCGTGAACAGCCCGAGCGCCGACATCATCGACGAGACGTCCCTCGCCTCGTCCAATGACGGGCCCGCCATGACGAGGGCGTGCATGACCTGGTACCACTCGTTCCCCGAGGCCCGCATCACGTCGTTCGTGTCGGCGAGCACGGGCTTCTTCGGCGAGAGGTCCGCCGGCTCGAGCGCGGTGAGCTCGATCACGGACGACAGCGCGTCGCGCAGCCACGAGGCGACGTTGCCCAGGCCGAGCTCCTGCAGGTGCTGGAACGACTCCCGCGCACGCTGCATGAACGCCTGGTAGCCGTCCCCATATGACACGAGGAGGTCACCCCAGCCGGTCATGATCGCGTCAAGGACGTCGCCGCCCGCCCCGATCGCCCCGCCACGCGCGACGATGCCGTCAAAGAAGCCCGCGAGGACCGTGTTGCCCTTCGCGGCCGGGTCCTTCGCGACGGTCGCCGCGGCGACCGCGACGCGCGGCGGGAGCTCGGCCGGTGAGACGGCGAACTGAGCGAGCTGCTCGCGCGAGTACCCGCCGCGAACGTCGGCCGCGACGCAGACGCACCCGTACCTGCCCGGCGGCTGGGGGCTGACGCGCGTAGCCCTCACCTTCTCGAGCGCCTGGCGAAAGAGGTCGCTGGCGTTCTGCGCCTCCTGCTCCGCCTCACGCTCCTTGTCAACCTGCTCGTTGTAGGCGGCCTGGTAGTCGGCGCCGGCACGGACGAAATCGCGCCAGTAGTGCTCGAAGCCGTTGTCGATGCTCGTGGACGCGGCGGGCGTGGCGCCAAGGCTGCGCACCGTGAACGCACACGTCTCGCAGACGCCGACAGCGCCCGCCTCCTGGTCCGCCAGCGACGCCGTCCCGGACACGCCGCCCGTGTTGCCCGGGCACCGCGCGCTCGCGTGCAGGGTCGCGCCGCCCGGCTCCTGCGAGACCGGCCAGCACGCGTCCGTGTACAGGCTCGTCTGTCTCACGTCCTGCGTGCCCGCGGGGAGCGGCCTGACGTCACAGGTCACGTGACCCTGCTCGTCCGTGGTAACCGAGCTCTCGTCCGCCTGCCTGAGCGCGTACTCGTAGAACGCCGCCCGCGCGGCGGACCGCGTCATCTCCTCGACGTCGTCGCCCGCATAGGACTCGGCGTGCAGGCGCTGCTCGTAATAGGCACGCGCGCGCTGGATCCCCACGTCAAAGCTCCACCCCGTCTGCGCGGGATAGTTCGGGTTCTGCGCCCCGTCCATGCCGGCGAGCGACCTCGCGCGCTCGCGCATGCACGTCACGCCGCCGCAGTCGGCGAGCCACCCGCGTCGCAACGCCTCGTCGGCGCGCTCCTTCGCCGCCGCCGCCTCGGACTCGATCTCGTCGATCTTGTCGCCGGAGTCCTTCGCGGAGCGCGCGTCCTCGGCGGCGTCATCGTTCAGAAGGGAGTCGTAGTCGGACGCCCCCTCGCTCGGAAACGGGATCGCGACGCCCACGTACGACCCCGAGGCGCCGCGGTTGGCGCGCACCGTCAGCGCCGAGTTCGCCGCCATCAGGTACGGCAGCGCCTCCTCGAGCATGCGCAGCCCCGCCGCGGACTGGCGCGCGAGCGACGCGCGGGCGTCGAACACCGTCATCGCGGCGTTCACGACCGGCGGGCCGACCACGTCAAGGACCGGGATCGCGCACAGCACGAGGCCGATCGCCAGCGTGAGCGTGCCGATGAGCCCAAGGCTGAGCACGATGGCGTCCATGACCTGCGCGGCGGTCGCGTACCCGGAGAGCACGTTGGCGGCGGCGAGCGCGCCGGCGTCAGCGACCGCCTGCACGTCGGCGGCGCGGCTCGAGACCCAGCTCACGTTCGCGATCGCGAAGACGAGGCTCAGCGACACGAGCAGGGCGACCGCGGCGGCGACCGTCGTGGATCCCCCGTCCTCCCGGACGAACATGCCGACGCCGAGCTCGACGCGCGAGCGCGCGCCCCATGCTGAGCGAACGCCCGCGAGCCGGCGCGCGAGGCTCCGAGACGCCCGGCTACCATGACGAAGACCAGTCACCGTACCCTCCCTCCAGCCAGCTCGGCCTCGTCGTCGTGGCGACGCTGACGTCCACGACGACGTCGCCGGCCTCGTCCATGTCCCCCGCCGCGACGGCAAGCAGCCCGACGATCGGCAGCGGCC
This sequence comes from uncultured Coriobacteriaceae bacterium, assembly GCA_902783515.1. GTDB lineage: Bacteria > Actinomycetota > Coriobacteriia > Coriobacteriales > UMGS124 > CAIFEU01. The sequence goes on from CACZRK010000323.1 coordinate 5,550, forward strand.
GCACGGTCGTGCGTATGTGCGCCGACGCACCGTGCTCCGCGACGGAGCCCGAGAGCTCGATCTCCCAGCCGGCGTCCCCGCCACGATGGAAGATGTCCAGGTCGGGCACGGCGTCAAGGCGCCGTCGCACGTAGCTCTCGTACGCGCTGTCCGACCCGATCGTCCCATGGGTGGCGGTCGACATGAGCCGACACGCCTCGCCGGCGGCCGCCTCCATCACGCAGCGCGTGTAGCAGACGCACACGGGCTGCGCGAGCAGGCCGATGACGACGAGCAGGGAGGGCAGCAGCAGCGCCGCCTCGACGCTTGCCTGACCCCGGTCGTCAAGGGCCACGGCCAGCACGCGCGCATGGCGTCTGAGGCCATCAGAACATGAGCACGTCGAGCAGCGCGCCGCCCGGCGTCTCCGTCCGGACGCTGTGCGAGGCGGCGCGGGTCGCAAGCTCTCCCATGGTCCCGTCGGACGCGCGCGTGACGAAGGCGCCGAGCCCGATGACGATCGCCGAGAGGGCGAGCGCCACGAGCAGGTACTCGAGCGTCGACTGCCCGGCCTCCTCGCGCACGAGCGACCACAGGGCATGACGCACCAGATCGCACTTGGCACGCACGTCCCGCCAGAACCTCCGCGCTCCCCAGCCCATGGCCTCACCCACCGCCTTCTCCCATCTGCTCCACGATGACGAGACACGTCGGGTCATCCCCCTCCGCTCCCCTGCCGTCGACGATGGCCAGGTGCGCGCGGCCGTCGTCGTCGGTGAGGACACACGACCAGACGCGCTGGAACAGGTCGACGTAGTCCGCATGCACCAGCGTCATGTCACCGCGCGCTTCGTACGCGCCCAGCACCTCCTCCGCGACGTCAGGCAGCGCGCCCGGCACGCGATACGTCGCGCGCGCCCCCATGCCGTTCGCCGCCGAGCCCACGAGCGTGCCGTCCGCCGGCCTGATCGCCGGCGAGACCCCGCCGTCGGCGTTCGAGGACGGGGCGCCCCCGACCTCGGTGACGCACCCGTCGCCCTCCCTCCCCGCCGACGTTCCGTCGGTAGACGAGGCGACCCCCCGATCCCCGCGGTCCGCGCCGACGGCCTCGTCGTGCGGGGACGGGGCGCCGGTGCGGGAGGAAGGCCGCTCCCAGAGCCCGAGGCAGACGCATGCGCCGAACGCGAGCATCACGGCCAGAACGCCGGCGGCCGCGAGCGTGCGCACGACCGCGCGCGCGACCGTCCTGCGCGCGTCCCGCATCGCTACAGCCCGTTGATGCCGTCGGCGATCGCCGACCACAGCTCCTGGACCTTGCCGCGGAACGCCGCGATCGCCAGGATGGCGATGACGACGAGCACGCCCACGAGGATCGCGTACTCGGTCGTGCCCTGTCCCGTGCGCTCGCCCATCACGCCCCTTGCGCCACGAAGCAGCAGCCCGATCCCCTCCGTCACGCGCGACGCGAGCCTGCGCCGGGCTGCCTGCGCGGCCGCGACGACGTCCCCTCTCACCGACGAGATGCCGTCACGCACGAGCCGCCTCACCCGCATGGACCGTTCCATGGCACGTCCCCCTTCCCCCGTCATGCGACGCCCTGATGCGCCGCGCCTCACGCCCCGCTGGAAAACACCGCGGCAAGCGGTCCCGTGATCGAGAGGAGCATCGCGGGCAGGATGAGCGTCCCGATGGGGACGACCATCTTGACCGGCGTCTTCTCGATCTGCTCCTCAAGGTCGCTGCGTCGCCGCTCGCGCACCGCGTCAGCCTGCTCCATCAGCGCGGCGGCAAGCGGCGCGCCGAACGCGAGTGCCTCGCTCACCGTGTTGACGAACGTGGTGAACGAGCCGACCCCCATCGACGCCGCCGTCTCGTCAAGCGCCTCCCTCCTGCTCCTGAAGCCGAGCTGCCATGAGCGCATCGCCGTGCGCATGCGCTCGGCGAGCATCGTCTCGTAACGCTCGCAGTAGATGCAAAGCGACGCGTCAAACGAGAGGCCTGCGGAAAGCCCCAGCACGATGACGTCCATCATCTCGGGAAGCTCGTCAAGGCAACGCCCTCGGATGACGCCCTGCTCACGGCGGCGCGACAGGACGCCCCTGCGCCCGCCAGCCGGCACGATCCTGCCGAGCACCCCCTTCGCCGGCGCCCGCGCATGTCTGCCAACCCACCCGCGCGACGCCGCGACGAGCCCGCGCACGGCCCGGGCCGCCCCCACGCGCAGCTCCGGGCTGCCGAGCAGCGCCGGCACCTGCAGGGCCGACACCCCGGCGAGAATGCTCGCGGCACCTGCGAGCGCAGCCGTCGTCATCATCTGAGCGCCTCCTTCATCAGCATGCGAACGATCGCGAGCGCGAGGGCGTCCATCAGCACCGCGACGCACAGGCACGCCCGCCCCACCGTCGTCGCGAGTCCCGCCCGGTAGTCGGGGGAGACAAGCGTCAGCGCGCAGACGAGCAGGACCGGCAGCGCCGCCACCACCCGCGCGGAGAGGCGAGCCTGGGACGTCTTCACGGCGAGCTCGCGCTGCAGCGCCGTGCCCGATGTGACCATGCGCGCCGTGCGCGCGAACAGCTCTGACAGCGAGCCGCCCGTACGCTGGGAGACCTGCAGCGCCGTGCCGACGAGCTCCATGCCCGCCACGTCGACGCGGGCGCACAGCGCACGCACGGCGTCATCGGCGGACCGCCCGCTCTCGACCTCGAACGACGCGCGCAGGAACTCCGAGCCGAGCGGGTCTGGAACGGTCTGGCCCACGTACGCGATGGCCTGCTCGAGCGACTTGCCGGACGCAAGCGCGCTCGAAAGGGCTCGCAGCACCTCGGGCATCTGCGCGACGGCCTCCGAGCGGGCGCCTCGCTCGTGCGAGCCGACCAGGGACGCCATCCCGGCGCCCGCGATCACGACGCCCACCGGCAGCCCGAGCGCCGACGTGCTCACCACCACGCAGAGCGCGCAGCTCGCGCACGTGACCGCGAGCGCGAGCGCCGTCGCGCCGTACCGGCTGATGCTGACGCCACGTGCCCGCAGCGCTGCGGTGAGCCGGTCAAGGAGCCCGCGCACGCGCGGTGTCCCCTGCAGCCGCACGAGTAGGGGGCGGTGCCCGAGCGCCTCGCACGCGGCGAGCGTACGTGCCGGCAGGCCAGACAGCAGGTAGCGCACGCGCCGGCCCGTGCCGTCGGAGCGCGCCCGCAGCGCAGCGTCGGTCACCAGGCACGTGCCCGCGAACCCGAGGGCGCACGCTACGAGCAGACAGACTCCCTCCATCGCCGCACCTCCTCGCGACCGATCACGCGCCGGCGCACCGCCTCGTCCAGGAACGCCGGCTCCCGCAGCAGCCGCCAGGCGCGCGCCGTCTCGTCGTAGGCGACGCACGTCTCGACGCCGACCTCGTCATCCCCCACCAGTGAGACCACCGAAAGGTCCCCCACCACGCGCGACCCGTCCGGCATGCGGCCGGTCATGACGATCAGGTCGAGCGCGGTCGCGATCTGGCCCTTGATGATCGACGCTGGCAGGTCGATCCCGAAGCGCGCCATCAGCACGAGCCGCAGCACCGCCTCGCGCGCGTCGCCGGCGTGCAGCGTCGTGAGCGACCCGTCGTGCCCCGTGTTCATGGCCTGCAGCATGTCGATCGCCTCGCCGCCGCGCACCTCGCCGACGACGATGCGGTCGGGCCGCATGCGCAGCGCGTTGATCACCAGGTCGCGGATCGTCACCTCGCCCTTGCCCTCGATGGACGCGCCGCGCGCCTCCATGCGGACGACGTGCGCGCCAGAGGGGAACTTGAGCTCCGCCGAATCCTCGATCGTCACGATGCGCTCGTCAGGCCGGATCTCGCGTGACAGGGCATTGAGCAGCGTGGTCTTCCCCGAGCCGGTGCCCCCGACCACTGCGATGTCCTGCCTCGTCCGCACGGCCACGCCGAGCAGCCAGGCATACCAGGCGGGCAGGGACCCGAGCGCCTCGAGCTCCGCGAGCGTGACGATGCGGTTCGAGAACTTGCGGATCGTGACCACCGGCCCGTCGATCGCGATGGGCGGGATCACGGCGTTCACGCGATAGCCGTTCTTCAGCCTCGCGTTGACGATGGGGCTCTGCTCGTCGATGCGCCTGCCGAGCGGCGCGATGATGCGCTCGATGACGGAGCGGATCTGCTCGTCGCTCTCAAAGACGCGGTCGGACTGATGCAGCGTGCCGCCGGACTCGTAGTACAGCGACTTCGTCCCGTTCACCATCACCTCGCTCACCGCGTCGTCCGTCATGAACGGCTCGAGCGGACCGAGGCCGACGACGTCGTCCACCACCTCGCGCGCAAGGCTCGCGCGCTCCTCGGCGCCGAGCGCGCTCATCTCCCCCTCGTTCATGATCGCCGCAAGCGCCACGTCAAGCTCGCGGCGGGATCGCTCGGTGTCGTCGGCGCGCGCGATCTCCGCGATGCGGCGGTAGCCGAGGCGCTCCACGAGGGACGCCCGCACCGCCGCCTTCAGGCGCGACCGCCGCCGCGCGTCCAGGTCGGTCTCGCCGCCTGACTGCTGCACGCGACTCATGAGGGACATGCGACCAGATCCTTTCTCACGACCGCCCGCTGCCTGCGGCGCCCGCCCAGCTTCGCCCGGCCGGCGCTTGCGGCGATGTCAAGCGGGACCGGGGCGGGCGCGGGCGCGACGGCGCCGGCCGCGACCCCCAGGTCCGTCCGCATCGACGACGCGAGGTCGGCGACGGACAGGGCCATCCTGTTGCGCATCGAGACCAGCTCCCCCGCGCA
>CACZRK010000324.1 GCA_902783515.1 uncultured Coriobacteriaceae bacterium
CGCTTGAGGCGGCGGACCTCGTCGCGCCGCAGGTCGTCGCGCTGTCGGAGGGGCTCGTCGCGCGGCGGCCGGAGCTCGCGGGTACGGCGGTCGACCGCGCCAACATGCTTGACGAGATGGAGGCGGCCGTGCTCGCGGCCGTCGGCGCCGGGGCGCGCGCAGAGGGGAGCGCTGAGTGACATGGCGGGCTTTCTGGAGTACGTCCCCGGCACGAGCGCGCTGCACCGGATGAACCCGGTCGCCAAGCTCGGCTTCTCGTTTCTGTTCGCGATCGCGTGCTTCTGCACGAGCAACCTCGCGTTCCTCGTCGCCATGCTCGCCGTCGCCGTCGCGCTCGCGCTCTCGTGCGGCATGGGCAGGCAGACGCTGGGACTCGCGCGGGCGGTGCTCCTCTTCTCGCTGTTGCTCGCGGTCATCCAGGCGCTCACGACCCCGAGCGGCGTCGAGCTCGTGGCGCTGCCGTGGGGCTACGTGGGCACGGGCAGCCTGCTGGTCGGCCTCACGACGATCGTGCGCCTCGTCGCGGCCGCCATCCCGCTGTTCCTCACGTTCTACGTCACGAAGGTCAACGACATCACGAACGCCGCCGTCAAGGTGCTGCACGTGCCGTACCGCTACGCGTTCACGTTCAGCTCCACCGTGCACTTCATCCCCGTGTTCATGAACGACATGCGCGCGATCATGGAGGCGCAGACGGCGCGCGGTGTGGAGTTCGACCGTGGCGGCATCGTGCGCAAGGTGCGTCTCATGATCCCGCTGTGCGTGCCGCTGCTCGTCTCGAGCGTGCGCAAGACGAACTCCGCCGCCATCGCGGCCGAGGTGCGTGGCTTCAGCCTGCGGACGCGCGCGAGCGGGTTCAAGGAGTACCCGATGCGGGGCGCGGACGTCGCCGCCCTGGTCGCGGGCCTGGTGCTGCTCGCCGCCGCGATCGCGGTCGGCGTGCTCGCGTAGGACGCGTGCGGCCGGAATGCGCGCGTGGGGCGCGTGCGGCCGGAATGCGCTACACTCCTCCCCCGAGAGTCCGTATGGGGCGCGGCTGGCGAGAGGGTCGGCCGCGCGGGGAGAGGAGTGCACGAGATGAAGGTCGTCGTCCTGAACGGGAGCCCGCACAAGAAGGGCAACACCGCCGCCGCGATCAGCGAGCTCGTCGCGGGCGCGCGCGAGGCGGGCAACGAGGTGGAGGTCGTCGACCTCGCCGGCAAGAAGGTTGCCGGCTGCCTCGGCTGCAAGTACTGCTTCACGCACGACGGCGTGTGCGTCCAGAAGGACGACATGGCCGACGTGCTCGCGGCGCTTGATGCCGCCGACGCCGTGATCTTCGCGTCGCCGATCTACTGGTTTGACATGACCGCCCAGCTCAAGGCCGCCATCGACCGCATGTATGCGCGTGCGGTGAAGGGCTTTCACTTCCACAAGGCCGGCATGCTGCTCGTTGCCGGGGCCGACGGCGAGTCGGACTTCGCCGCCGCGAAGGCGCAGTTCCATGCCATGTGCGGCTATCTGAAGTGGGAGGAGCTCGGGATCGTGACCGTGGGCGAGACGTCCGCGACGCCGATCACCGATGCCGAGAATGACGAGCGGCTCACAGCCGCCTACGAGCTCGGGCTCTCCATCAACGCAAACGGCGACGCCGAGGGCGACGACGGCGAGAGTGCGGGCGAGAGCGAGGCATAGTCGGCGGGGCGCCGGGCGCGCGGACGGACGGGCGGGACGGGATCGTGCGGACTGGAGGCTCGCGGGCGGGGTGCGCGGGCGGCTGGGACGGTTTCGCGCGAACGGGAGGCCTTCCCGGGACGGAAACGTGCGTTCGGGAGGGTTTCGCGAGAGCGCAGGTACAGCTTTGTGCGAATGGGAGCCTCCGCGGCGCCGATGACGGTGCGGGAGCTCGCTCGGGAGTCTCCCGTTCGTGCGAACCTGTGCCGAAAGTGCTCCCGAACGCACGTCCGCACGAATGGGAGCACTCCGATTCGCGCGAGACTGTCCCGGTGGCTCGCGTTGACCCTCCCGAACGCGAAAGAATGTTCCGTCCAGTCGGCACGCATCGCCCTAGATCGCGCGAGACTCGACACGTAGAACCCGGAGGTACCCATGACATACGACGATGGTGCCCAGAGCGTCAAGGGTGTCCGACGCGACTGGTCGAGGGACTCGGGATCGGGTGCGACGGAGCGCGTGCGTGCCTGGTTTGAGCTCGTGCCGCCTGAGGTCGCCCGAAAGACCGACGACCTGCTCAATAGGGTTGACGCCATGCGCGTCGATCAGGTTATCTACCCCGCGCAGGAGCGCATCCTCAACGCGCTCGCCACGACGGCGTCCAGCGACGTGCGCGTGGTCATCCTTGGTCAGGACCCCTATCACGAGCCCGGCCAGGCGATGGGGCTCTCGTTCTCCGTCCCGAGGGGCCAGCGCCTGCCCCCGAGCCTGCGCAACATATATAAGGAGCTCGTCGCCGACGTTGGCTGTCCGATGCCGGCGAGCGGCGACCTCACCTCGTGGGCCGAGCAGGGCGTCCTGCTTATGAACACGATCCTGACCGTGCGCGAGCACGCGGCGGGGTCGCACGCGAAGATCGGCTGGCAGACGCTCACGGACGCCGTCGTGCGCGCGTGCCTGCGCCTGCCGCAGCCGGTTGTCTTCCTCACGTGGGGGCGGCACGCGATCGATCTCGTGGAGGGCGCGCGTGAGGACGTCGCGCGTGCGACCGGCGTCCCGGACGCCTCGTCGCTCGCGACGAAGTTCCAGATCAGATCGACGCACCCCTCTCCGCTCTCTGCGAACCGCGCCGCCGGCAGCGTGCCGGCGTTTCTGGGGTCGCGCCCGTTCTCGCAGACCAATGAGCTGCTGCGCGCGCACGGGGCGGTCGAGGTGAACTGGGCGAGCGTGTGCGCCGGCGCTGCGTCGGCGTAGGGCAGGCGGTGCGGCGCCAGATTCATCGGACATAACCTCTTGACCGGCAAGACACGTGTCTGGTAGTGTGAATCCCTGCGTTGCCTGGATAGCTCAGTTGGTAGAGCAGGGGACTGAAAATCCCCGTGTCAGCGGTTCGATTCCGTTTCCAGGCACCATGTGGTCATTGGGAGGCAGGCTGGCCGTGTGCCACCTGCCTCTTTTGCTATTTTGGACGCGGTATCCATGCAGGCGGCCGCACGGCGTGGAGGCGTCACCGACGGCACGCCCGCCGCGCGAGGACGGAAGGAGCGAGCCATGGGCATGGTTGACGTGCACGAGCTGGTGACGGCCGCGAGGACCTACCGCAGGTTTGACGAGCGCGCGGAGGTCCCGGGTGACCTGCTGCGTCGATGGGTCGACTGCGCTCGCCTCGCCCCGTGCGCTCAGAATCGTCAGGCGCTGCGCTACGCGATCGTGGACGGCCCCCGGACCTGCGCGGCGGTGTTCGCCAGCCTCAAGTGGGCGGCGGCCCTGCCCGACTGGGTCGGGCCCGAGCCGGGCGAGCGTCCGCGCGCCTACGTCGTGATCTGCGCGGAGGGCGTCGGTCCCCTCACCCCGATGGACGTGGGCATCGCCGCGCAGACCATCAAGCTCGCGGCGCAGGCAGACGGCTTCGGTTCGTGCATGTTCAAGTCGTATGCCCGCGACGGCATCGCACGCGCGATCGGCCTTGACGCCTCGCGCTACGACGTCCAGCTCGTCATGGCCTTCGGCAGGCCGGCCGAGCGCGTGGTCGTGGAGCCGATGGGCGAGGACGCGAACGTCTTTGACTACTGGCGCGACGACGCCGGCGTCCATCACGTGCCAAAGCGCTCGCTCGCTGACGTCCTGATCGAGACGCCCGCGGACTAGCTGCGTGCGCCGACGGATACCGAGGGGATGCTCTGGATGACGTCTGGCTTCGCGATCCTGTCCCTTCTGGTCACGTTCGTCTCGCTTTTCGTCGTGCATGGGGCGATCGTGCCGGCCGTCGCGCTCGCGTGCCTGCAGGCGCTGACGCTCGGCCTTGCCGTGTGGCGCGCGTCTCACGCTGCCGGCCTGCGCGCGGGGAGGGTCGCCCTGGCATGTGCGGGCGCCGCGTGGCTCGCGCTGGAGATCGCGTGGCTCGGCAGCGGCGTTCGCTTCGTGCACGCCGCGGCGTCGGCGGTCGCCCTCGCCCTCGCCATCGCGGTCGTCGTCGCGGACCTGCGTCGTGGCTGGCGGCGCGGCATGCGGGCGCGTTCGGTCATGACGGGCGTCGTCGCGGCGGTGATCGCCCTCGCCTGCGTTCCGGGCTGCGTGCTGCTCGTGGACGCGGACGCGGGGTCGCGCCTGATGGCGCGCGGCAACGAC
>CACZRK010000325.1 GCA_902783515.1 uncultured Coriobacteriaceae bacterium
CGCTTGGCCGCCATGATGCCGGCGACGCGGGCGCAGGCGAGCACGTCGCCCTTCTTGGCGCGGTCCTCCAGGACCATCGCCTGTGTCTCGGGGTGCATGAGGATCGTGCCCTCGGCGACGGCGACGCGCTTGGTGACGTCCTTGTCGGACACGTCCACCATGCGCACGTCGCCCTTCTCGTCCACGTGCGTCAGCTCGTCGCGGTACGCGTCGCGCGCGCCCGCGCCGGCCATTCCCGCGCCCGCCGCGCGCCCGTCGGCGGCGTCTGCGGCCGTCGCCGCAATCTCCTCGTCTCGCATGCTCGCCTAGCCTCCGATCTGTGACATGTACCGCTCGGTGCCCGCCGTGTGGTGCGCGTCGGGCTTGATGCGCAGCGCCTGCTCGAACGCGGCGCGCAGCGCGTCGTCGTCGCCCGCCACCAGGGCGTCGCGCACGTTGACCTCCACGTCGCTGAACAGGCACGGGCGCAGGCAGCCGTCGGCGGTCAGGCGCAGGCGGTTGCACGAGGCGCAGAAGTGGTTGCTCATCGCGGAGATGAAACCCACGGTCCCCTGCGCGCCGGCGAAGTGCCAGTAGTCGGCGGGCCCGTGGCCGTCCGGGCGTCGGTCGGCCTTCAGCAGGGGGCCGAGGCCCGCGCGCTCGCCGGCGGCCGAGATCGCCGCGCGCAGCTCGTCGGTGGGGATCGTGTCCTCCATGCTCCAGGTGCTCACGTCCTTGAACGTGCCGCACGAGCCCTGCTCGTCGGTATCCAGCTGCATGTCCTCGTCGCCGATGGGCATGTACTCGATGAAGCGCACGTGCAGCGGCCGGTCCAGCGACATGCGCGCCAGGCCGAGGAAGTCCTGGTGCAGCGCGCGCACCGCGACGGTGTTGATCTTCACGGTGGAGAAGCCCGCCTCAAGCGCGGCGTCGATGCCGGCGAGCGCCTCGTCCAGGCTGCCCAGGCGCGACACGTCGCGGAAGACCTGCGCGTCAAGCGTGTCCAGCGAGATGTTCACCTTGCTCACGCCGTTCGCTACCAGGTCGCGCGCGTAGCGCGGCAGCAGCGCGCCGTTCGTCGTGATCGAGATGTCCTCGATCCCCGGGATAGCGCTCAGCATGCCGGCGAGCTCCGCCACGCCCCTGCGCACGAGCGGCTCGCCGCCGGTCAGGCGCAGGTGCCTGATCCCGTAGCCTGCCGCGACGCGCACGAAGCGCTCGATCTGCTCGAACGTGAGGATCTGCTCGTGCGGCTTGAAGCGCACGCCCTCGGCGGGCATGCAGTACACGCACCGGTAGTTGCAGCGATCGGTGATCGCGATGCGCAGGTAGTCGATCGTGCGCCCGAACGTGTCCCGCGAGACGTCTCGCCTGGCGACGGCGTCCCTGTCCACGACGGCGCACCCCTGTGGTGCTGCGTCCATGATTGTTCCTCCGACCATGTGGGTACGCGGATGAAGACGGCTGAATGCCGTTACTATACCCGTTGGGGAGTGCCCGCGCGCGGCTGGCGCGCAAAGATTACGCCGTCGGGAAGGGTGAGCGCGCATGTCAGGTCTCAGGTCCGATAGCGACGTCGAGCGGGACGGCGCCCAGCCGGTCGCGCCCGGCCACGCGCATCTCGGCGGCGAGCTGCGTCGCTTCGGCCGCGAGGGGGGCGAGGTCGCCTTCCACGTGGAGACGCCCTACGAGCCCTGCGGCGACCAGCCCCAGGCGATCGCGAAGCTCGCGCAGGGCCTGCGCGACGGCCTGCGCTACCAGACGCTGCTCGGCGTCACGGGGTCGGGCAAGACCTACACGATGGCGAAGGTCATCGAGGCCGTCGGTCGGCCCGCCCTCATCATGGAGCCCAACAAGACGCTCGCCGCGCAGGTTGCGAGCGAGATGCGCGAGATGTTCCCGCACAACGCCGTCGTCTACTTCGTGAGCTACTACGACTACTACCAACCCGAGGCCTACATCCCCCAGACCGACACCTACATCGAGAAGGACTCATCCATCAACGAGGAGATCGAGAAGCTGCGCCACCAGTCGACGGCCGACCTGCGCAGCCGCCGCGACGTGATCGTGGTCGCCTCGGTCTCGTGCATCTACGGCATCGGCAGCCCGCAGGACTACGCGGGCATGGCGCCCAACGTGGACAAGAAGGTGCCGCTGGAGCGCGACGACTTCATCCACGACCTCATCGAGATCCAGTACGACCGCGACGACTACGACCTGCACCGCGGCACGTTCCGCGTGCGCGGCGACG
>CACZRK010000326.1 GCA_902783515.1 uncultured Coriobacteriaceae bacterium
ATAGACGTCGTGTCGGACACGCACGGCACGCTGCCGGCCGCGGTCTGGCGCGCGTGCGCCGGCGCCGACCTGATCGTCCACGCGGGCGACATCTGCGGCGACGGCATCCTGGACGAGCTGGAGCTGCAGGCGCCCGTGATCGCCGTGCTCGGCAACAACGACTGGCCCGGGCAGTACGGCCCCGACGTCATCGACCGCATTGACTTCGAGCGCCTGGGCGTCACGTTCCGCGTCGCGCACATCTCCTCGCACCTCGGCGGCCTGGAGGGCGTGCGCGTCGCCATCTGCGGCCACACTCACGTGGCGCGCGTCGAGCGGGTCGGGTCCACCACGATCGTGAACCCCGGCTCCACGACGAGGCCGCGCGGCGCCGGCCGCCGGCCCACCATGGCGCGCGTCACGATCGGCCAGAACTACGTGCGCTCCGTCCAGCTGCTCGCGCTGGACGACGCGCGTGACGAGATGGTCCCGATGCCCGCTCCCGTGAGCTAGCGCGGCCCGCGGGGCGCGCGACGAAGACGCGTGCGACGAGGACGCGCGCGGCGCGGCAGGAGGAGCGCGCGGCAGCTGAAGGTACGGATAAGGAGATCTGCCATGCCCATCACCATCCCCGACGGACTGCCCGCCAAGGGCATCCTGGAGGACGAGCGCATCTTTGCCCTTGAGGAGGACGTTGCGTCCAAGCAGCACATTCGACCGCTGAGCATCGTGCTCGTGAACCTCATGCCAAAGAAGATAGAGACCGAGACGCAGTTCCTGCGCCTCATCTCCAAGTCGCCCATCCAGGTGCGCATGGAGTTCATGAACATGTCCAGCCACCAGTCGCACAACACGCCCGCCGACCATCTCGTCAAGTTCTACCAGACCTTTGACGAGCTGCGGGACCGCAAGTACGACGGCATGATCATCACGGGCGCGCCGGTCGAGCAGATGCCCTTTGAGGACGTGGACTACTGGGACGAGCTGTGCCGCGTGCTTGACTGGAGTCGCGAGAACGTGTTCTCCACGATCCACGTGTGCTGGGGTGCGCTCGCCGGCCTGTACCACACGTGGGGCGTCCGCAAGCACGACCTGCCGGAGAAGCTCTTCGGCGTCTTCCAGACGCACCTGGGCGACGAGTACCAGTTCCTGACGAACGGCTTTGACGAGGTCTTCCTCATGCCGCACTCGCGTCACGCCGGCTTCGTCGAGGAGGACCTGCGCCGCGTGGACGAGCTGGAGACGCTCGCGTACGGCGACGCGACCGGCAGCTCGATCGTCGCGACCAAGGACCTGCGGCAGATCTACATCACCGGCCACATGGAGTACACCAAGTACACGCTGCGCGACGAGTACGAGCGCGACCTGGCCGGCGGCAAGGCGATCAAGAAGCCGCAGGGCTACTACCCGCAGTGCGACCCCGCCCAGACGCCCGTCTTCTCGTGGCGATCCCACGCGAACCTGCTCTATCGCAACTGGCTGAACTACGTGTACCAGATGACGCCGTTCGACCCGGCCGAGATCAGCGCGTCCTACGAGGGTTACCGCTACAACGAGCGCATCTGGCACGTCGGCGCGCACCGGTAGGGCTGCGGCGCAGAGGAGGGCGCGACGCGCCCGTCAGCGCGCCTGGCGCGCGCCTCAGCTCACGTCCCAGTCAAACAGCCGTCCGACGGGTTCGCGCAGCACGAGGTCGGCGTCGTGGTCGGCCGAGGTCGGCGTCATGTTGGCGACGACGAGCCGGTCCCCGCGGAAGTACCGCAGGAACCCGGCGGCCGGCCACACGGCCAGCGACGTCCCCGCGACCACGAGCACGTCGGCGCTCGCGATCGCGGCGACGGCGCGCGTCATGACGAGGTCGTCCAGCGGCTCCTCGTACAGCACGACGTCGGGCCTGACGGGCGCCCCGCAGGCGGGGCAGCGCGGCACGCCGTCCTCGGCGGCGTCCAGCAGCGCGAGCGCCTCGGCCAGCGTGAACGTCGCGCCGCACCCCAGACAGTGGTTGCGATGGACGGATCCGTGCAGCTCAAAGACGTTCATGCTGCCGGCGGCCTGGTGCAGGCCGTCGATGTTCTGCGTGACGACGGCGTTCAGGTGACCGTGCGCCTCCAGCGCGGCGAGGGTGCGGTGGCAGGCGTTCGGCCGCGCGTCCGGGAAGACCATGCGCTCGCGGTAGAAGCGCCAGAACTCGCGCGGGTGCGCCTCAAAGAACGAGTGGGAGACGATCGTCTCGGGCGGGTAGCCCAGGCCGTCGGCGGTCCGGTAGACGCCGTGCGCGCTGCGGAAGTCGGGGATCCCGCTCTCCGTGGAGACGCCCGCCCCGCCGAAGAACACCGCGCGCGAGGCGCCCAGCAGCAGGTCGCGCAGGGCCATTCGGTCCTCGGCGAGCCGCCCTTCCTCGTCGTCGTGCGCGCCCCCGACCTGCTGGACGTCGTGCGCCTCGATCGCCGCCATGGGTGCCTCCCTGGTTCGTGGTCGTCTGACGTGCCGCCTGGGAGCCAGTATGCGCCCTGCGCCGCGCGTCGGCCGGGCGCGGGCCGCGCGGTTAGGCCAGCGTGACCCTGTGGGCACGCCAGCGGTCGCGGGACGGCGCGCGGTCAGCCGCGC
>CACZRK010000327.1 GCA_902783515.1 uncultured Coriobacteriaceae bacterium
GCGCGGCGGGGACGCCCGCGACCGCGGGGGACGCGAACGGCCGACGCCGCGCGGCAGCGCCCGCGTCCGAGCCCCGGCCGTCACCCGCCCGATCGTGAAGATGTGTCTGACTCGTCTGACTCTGTCGCATATCAATCCTTGTCCCGCCCGAAGGCGTGTGTGGACCGGAAGCGCTGCATCCAGCGGCGCGGCTCACTGCCGCCATCCGTCGCCGCCCGCCATCCGTCGCTCGGCAATGCGTGGGGCGCACGCGCGGGGCGCGCGCACAGCATGACGACGGACGATCGGGGGACGCACGACGCACGTAGGGGACGCGCGGGCGTGCGAGGCGCACGGGCGTGTGAGACCAACGTCACCGTTCGGTGCATTGTACCCACTCGCTTCGCAGCAACCGTGTGCCGGAGGTGAAGGGATCGCGCATCGTTGCGAAATGATATATCTGAGCTGCGATTATCTAGAAACGGAAGGCATGCGTGGCGTTTGTGCGCACGGGCGGAGGGCGAGCGCACGAGGGAGACGGGCGACCCAGCGGGAGACGGGCGGGGCGGGTGGACGGGTGGGACGAACGCGGGGGGGCGTGAGGGCGGCGGGCGGGCACGGGGACGCGGGGGTGGGCGGATGGGCGCGGGGGCGCCTAGAGCGATACTTTCTCGCACGGAAGCCTCCGACCGCACGGGCGACGTTTATAAACGGCGCGCGTGCGGTCGCCCCGCGAGAAAAGCCGACGCGTGCGGTCACGCCTCGGCTTTTCCGGCTCGTGATTCCCTTAGTTCGGCAGACTCTCACATTACGGAGGTAGTCCAGCCTGCGGTGATACCGTACTTGCCCTTCGTAATACGGGCTTGGGCTTCCCCAGCTCGCAAGAAAAGCCGACCCGTGCGGTCACGCACGCCCTTTTCCCGCGCGGCGACCTCACGAGTCGGCTTTTTGTGCATCGCAAGGCGCCCCACCCTCGCTCAGGGCGCCCCACCCTCGCGTGCGCAGGGCGCCCCGCGCGTCTACGCCAGTGCCGCCCTACGCGCGCAGGTCAGCCGCGTCAAGCAGCTTGAAGCCCGCCGCCTCGATCTGCGGCGCGGCTTCCTCGATGCCCTTGATGCGAAAGACGTCGATGGCGCGGCCGCCCGTGGTGGAAAAGCAGTAGCCGTACTCGATGTTCAGGTTCAGCCGCTTGAGCGTCTCCAGGAGCTCCACCAGGCCGCCGGGGCGGTTGGGGACCTCGATGGCGGCGACCTTCGTGATCGTCGAGCGCAGGCCGGCCTTGTCCAGGGCGGCCTTGCCGGCGGCCGGGTCGTCGCAGATGATGCGCACCAGGCCGTACTCGCTCGTCTCGGCGATCGTCAGCGCACTCATGTCGACGCCCGCGTCGGCCAGCGCGTGGCACAGGGAGAGCAGGTGACCCTCGCTGTTCTCGAGAAATACCGTGAGCTGCTCGATCATTACTTGATCCCCTTTCGCAGGTCGATGACGCGCTTTGCCTTGCCCTCGCTGCGCGGAATGGACTTCGGCTCCACGAGCTTGACCTCGATGCCGACGGACAGGGCCGCCTTGAGGCGCGCCTTGATCTCGCGCTGGAGCCCCTCGATCTCGCTGATCGTGTCGGGCGCGAAGTCGGGCTCGGCCTCCACCTTCAGCGTCACGACGTCCAGGGCGCCGCGCGTGTCGATCTCGATCTGGTACCACGAGGACACCTCGGGCACCGTCTTCATGACGTCCTCGATCTGGCTCGGGAACACGTTCACGCCACGGATGATGAGCATGTCGTCCGTGCGCCCGTGCAGGCGGTCGATCCTGCGGTGCGTGCGGCCGCAGGCGCACTCGCCGGGCAGGATGCGCGTGATGTCGCGCGTGCGGTAGCGCACGACCGGGCTCGCCTCGCGGTCCAGCGTCGTGATGACGAGCTCGCCCCACTCGCCGTCAGGCAGGTTCTTGCCGGTCGCGGGGTCGATGATCTCGGCGTAGAAGTGGTC
The DNA here is from genome assembly GCA_902783515.1 of uncultured Coriobacteriaceae bacterium. Taxonomy (GTDB): domain Bacteria; phylum Actinomycetota; class Coriobacteriia; order Coriobacteriales; family UMGS124; genus CAIFEU01. Next base: position 1,968 of record CACZRK010000327.1, read on the forward strand.
CTCGGCCAGGTGCAGGCCGTTCTGCTCCAGGCACTCGATGGCGACGCCCGGGCCCATGGTCTCGGTCAGGCCGTAGACGTCAAGCACCTTGTAGTTGAGCTTGCGCTCCAGCTCGGCGCGGAAGTTGTCGGAGAACGGCTCGGCGCCGTGGATGCCGGCGCGCAGGTGGAACTCCGTGGCCGGGTCGATGCCCATCTCGAGCGCCGTGTCGGCGATGTGCATGGCGTAGCTCGGCGTGCAGCACAGGATGGTGGAGCCCATCTCGCGCAGGACGCGGATCTGCCGCTCGGTGTTGCCGGCGCTGATCGGGATCGTCGTCGCGCCGGACGCCAGGCTGCCGTAGTGGGCACCCAGGCCGCCGGTGAACAGACCGTAGCCGTAGCTCACCTGCACGACGTCGTCGGGGCCGCCGTTTGCGTAGGCGATGCCGCGAGCGAAGCAGTCCGCCCACAGCCGCAGGTCGTGCTCGGTGTAGGCGCCGACGGTCGCGACGCCGGTCGTGCCGCTGGACATGTGGATCTCGCGCACGTCGCGCATCGGCACGGCGAGCATGCCATAGGGGTAGGCGTCGCGCAGGTCCTGCTTGGTGACGAACGGCGCCGAGCGCAGGTCGTCGATCGAGCTCACGGCGTACGGGTCAAAGCCCGCCTCGTCAAACGACGCCCGATAGAAGGGAATGTGCTCGTAGCAGTTGATTACCGTCTTCTTGATGCCCTCAAGCTGGATGGCCTCGATCCGCTCGTGGGGCGCCGTCAGGATGTCCTGCTCGCTGCTCATCTGGCCGCCTCTCGTCCTCGTCTCCGCGCCCGCGTGCCCGACGGGCGCCTCGCCTGCCTTCGCGCGCGCCGGCCGCGGCCGACCGCCCTGGTCGCCCGTCCCGGCAGGCCGCCTCCGTCAGCCGGCCGTCCCGGTCGGCTGTAACCAGACAGTATTGCGTCAAA
>CACZRK010000328.1 GCA_902783515.1 uncultured Coriobacteriaceae bacterium
CCCGCGCCCTTGGTTTCGGGCGCGTTTCGCATTGTTTCGCATCCATGGCGTCGCGGTATGGATTGCGTTACGCTGCCCACGAGCCCCGCCATTCTCGACGTCATCTGCCGCCCTATCGCCGCATGATGCGTCGTGCCGAGGAATTCGTGCGCCCGCGCCGCGCGCCACGCGCGCCCGCGCCCGGCGTACCGTCACGTCCCACGCTGAGGAGGACACCTATGTCATACGTCAACGACGTCATCGAGCGCGTCAAGGCCAAGGACGCCCACGAGCCCGAGTTCATCCAGGCGGTCACGGAGGTCCTGACCACGCTCGAGCCCGTCATCGAGGCGCATCCCGAGTATCAGGAGAACAAGATCCTGGAGCGCATCGTGGAGCCGGAGCGCGTCATCCAGTTCCGCGTGCCGTGGGTGGACGACAAGGGCGAGATCCAGGTCAACCGCGGCTTCCGCGTGGAGTTCAACTCCGCGATCGGTCCGTACAAGGGCGGCCTGCGCTTCAACCCGACCGTGTACCTGGGCATGCTGAAGTTCCTCGGCTTTGAGCAGATCTTCAAGAACGCCCTGACGACCCTGCCCATGGGCGGCGGCAAGGGTGGTTCGGACTTTGACCCGAAGGGCAAGTCCAACAACGAGATCATGCACTTCTGCCAGTCCTTCATGACCGAGCTCGCGCGCCACATCGGCCCGGACACCGACGTGCCGGCCGGCGACCTGGGCGTGGGCGGCCGCGAGATCGGCTACCTGTTCGGCCAGTACAAGCGCATCCGCAACGAGTGGAGCGGCGTCCTGACGGGCAAGGGCCTCACGTTCGGCGGCTCGCTCGCGCGCACCGAGGCGACCGGCTACGGCCTGGTTTACTTCGTGGACGAGTACCTGAAGTGCCACGGCGACTCCTTCGCCGGCAAGACGGTCGTCGTCCACGGCTCCGGCAACGTCGCGATCTACGCGATCCAGAAGGTCGAGCAGCTCGGCGGCAAGGTCGTCACGGCGTGCGACACCAAGGGCTGGGTCTACGACCCCGAGGGCATTGACTACAAGATCCTGGAGGACATCTACGCGGCCAAGCGTTCCGGCCATGACAAGGGTGTCAGCCTCGCGCTGTACGCTGACCGCCGCCCGAGCGCCGAGTGGCACGCCGAGGACGGCCGCGGCGTCTGGGGCGTGCCGTGCGACATCGCGCTGCCCTGCGCCCGCGAGAACACGCTGCAGCTGGAGGACGCCAAGAAGCTCGTCGCCAACGGCTGCAAGGCCGTGGGCGAGGGCGCGAACATGCCCACCACGATCGAGGCGACCGAGTACCTGCAGGCCAACGGCGTCGCGTTCTTCCCGGGCAAGGCGGCCAACGCCGGCGGCGTCGCCACGTCCGGCCTTGAGATGAGCCAGAACTCCGAGCGCCTCTCCTGGACCTTTGAGGAGGTTGACCAGAAGCTGGAGCGCATCATGCGCGGCATCTACCACACCTGCGACGACGCCGCCCGCGCCTACGGGCACGAGGGCAACTACGTCATGGGCGCGAGCATCGCCGGCTTCACGAAGGTCGCCGACGCCATGATCGCCCAGGGCGTCTGCTAGCGTCGCGCACGCCTGCGCACGCCTGCGCACGCGCGCCCGACGATCCCGCGCACGCGCGCCGGGCGGGACGGGCGGGGCGGCCTCTCCACGAAGTCACCCCTCCCGACGCCCCGCCCGGCCACTAGGCCCCCGCATCCCACCGCCCGACCTGTGGCGTCCGGATGTGGGGGCTATTCATTTCATAAATCGTTTAAAGTCATTCTATGCAAGTTCACTGCCCAGATTTGCAGGGAGATTGACCAATACACGCACCCCGCCTGTCATTCCGACGGCTTCGTCTGCATGCGGTTTCGTCTCTGTTTCAGTTTCGCCCTCGGGCAATACCGAGTGACGAGATGGGGTATGTTGTGGAGTAACCCAATGGGCTAAACGGAAGGAGTACTACATGTCTAATACCTCTACTCTGAGCCGTCGTTCCTTCGTCGCCGGTGCCCTGGCGACCGCCGCCGCCATCGCCGCGGCCGGTGCCGCCGGCAACGTGGCGCTCGCCGACCAGAAGGTCTATGACAGCGACGCTCAGGGCGCGCGCGATGGTGGCGAGATGAAGTGGTACATCACGAACCCGGTCGCCATCGAGCCCTTCGGCGCCGAGGAGAACCAGGGCGTGCAGGTCATGAACTGCACCTACGACACCCTGACCGACTATGACTGGGAGAAGGGCGAGATCGTCCCGCTCGCGTGCGAGAGCTACGAGTCCAACGACGACGCCACCCAGTTCACCTTCCACCTGAAGAAGGACCTCACGTTCCACAACGGCAAGCCGGTCACGGCCGCCGACTACAAGTACTCCTGGGAGCGCATCTGCAAGCCCGACTTCAAGCCGCAGCCCTCTTCGCTGGCGTACAAGCTCAACATGATCAAGGGCGCCAAGGAAATGCAGGCCGGCCAGGCCACCGAGATGGAGGGCATCGAGTGCCCCGACGACTACACGCTCGTCGTGAACCTGACGCAGCCGTTCTCTGACTTTGACGGCCAGGTCGCCGACTACGCCACGGCCGCGGTGCCCGCCGGCTCCACCGACGACGAGGCCTCCTTCCAGTCGTTCCGCACGCATCCGGTGGGCAACGGCCCCTTCAAGGTGGACGACAACGGCTGGGTTGACTCCCAGTACGTCCGCGTCGTCCGCAACGACGCCTACACGGGCGAGAAGCCGCACCTGGACGCCATCACCTTCGTCGTCTACAAGGATGACCAGACGGCGTGGACCGAGTTCCAGGCCGGCAACCTTGACTTCACGCTGCTGCCCTCCGGCCAGTTCACGGCCGCGGAAGCCACGTACGGCAAGGCCGACAAGGACGGTTACGTCGCCAACCCCGGCCACCAGACGCTGGACGGCGAGGAGACCTCGATCTACTACCTGATCATCAACAACAACGACCCGGTGATGTCCAACAAGGACCTGCGCATCGCCATGTCCTACGCGATCAACCGCCAGGCCATCTGCGACACCGTCCTGCAGGGCACCAAGGCCCCGGCGTCCGACATCCTCGCCCCGGGCATCCCCGGCCACGCGGAGAACGGCTGGGACAACTGCCCGGCCGAGGGCGACAAGGACAAGGCCGGCGAGTACTTTGACAAGGCCGGCTACCCGCTGAACGGCCAGGGCCGTCGTGACCTCACGATCACGCTGTCCACGAACAACACCACGGACAACAACAACATCATGTCCATGATCCAGGCCGACCTTGACGCCTGCGGCGTCACCGCCTCGATCAACACGATGGAGTGGGCCGCCTACATCGACGCCCTCCAGGGCGGCGACTACCAGTGCGGCCGTCTGGGCTGGACGGTTCAGGTCCCGGCGCCGTACATGGTGCTCCAGCCGCTGTTCTACACCGGCTCCGGCGACAACAACTCCCAGTACACCAACCCTGACTTCGACAAGCTCATCGACGAGGCCGGCGCCATCACCGACCAGGACGAGCGCGTCAAGAAGTACCAGGAGGCCGACAGGAAGCTGTCCGACGACTTCCCCGTGGTCCCGCTGTTCTACTATCGTCACACCTACGTGGCGTCTCAGCGCGTGAACAACCTGTTCCTGGACGCGCGCGGCTACGCCCGCATGCAGCGCACCTGGCTGTCCGCCTAGGTCCGGACGGCGGTGGGCGCCTCGCCTCGGCGGGGTCCCGCGGTCGCGCGGGGGCACGAAGCTCCTTCCGTGGGGCGGCGTCTCGGGGATTCCCGAGGCGCCGCCCCTTTTGCGTGCGCGGCACGCGCGCGTGCCGGACGGCGGGTGACGCGCGGTCGCTGTCAGTAGCTCGCGACGCACCCGTCGCAGCGCGGCTCCGTGCCGCCCACGAGCGTGCCGTTGGGCAGCCGCACGATCATCTGCCCGCGCCCGTACGAGGTCACGTCCAGGTCGGTGCGCACGCGGTGGCCGCGGGCGGCGAGCGCCTCTCCGACGCGCGCGGCGAGCGCGGGCTCAAGCGCGAGCGTGCCGTCGCGCA
>CACZRK010000329.1 GCA_902783515.1 uncultured Coriobacteriaceae bacterium
AAACCTAAAGTGCATGACGTCGCCGTCCTGGACGACGTAGTCCTTGCCCTCCATGCGAAGCCGTCCGGCGGCGCGGGCGCCCGCCTCACCCTGATAGGCGACGTAGTCGTCATACGAGATCGTCTCCGCCTTGATGAAGCCACGCTCAAAGTCGGAGTGGATCACGCCGGCCGCCTGCGGCGCGGTGGCGCCAATCGGCACCGTCCACGCCTTGACCTCCATCTCACCGGCCGTGAAGAAGGACTGCAGCCCGAGCAGTCGGTACGCCGCGCGCGCGAGCTGCGCCAGACCGCTCTCCTGCAGGCCGAGCGATGCCAGGTACTCGGCGGCGTCCTCCTCGGGCAGCTCGGCGAGCTCGGCCTCGACCTCGGCGCAGATCGCGATCGGCGCCACGCCGTCGATCGGCGCGAGCTCGCTGCCAAGCGCGTCCTCATCGACGTTGGCGACGTACAGGATCGGCTTCATCGTGAGGAGGAACAGGTCGTGGATGCTCTCCACCTCGTCGTCGGTCATCTGCATGGAGCGGGCGCTGTGGCCGTCATTGAGCCAGTCGACGAGGCGCTTCATCGTCGCGAGCTTGGTCTTGCTGAACTTGTCGCCGCGATGCGACTCCTTCTCGGCCTTCGTCATGCCGCGCTCGATGGTGCCGAGGTCTGCCAGGATGAGCTCGGTCGAGATCGTGTCGACGTCACTGGCAGGGTCCACCTTGCCATTCACGTGCACGACGTCCGGGTCGCTGAAGTAGCGCACGACCTCGCAGATCGCGTCGGCCTCGCGGATGTTCGCGAGGAACTGGTTGCCGAGGCCCTCGCCCTCGCTCGCGCCCTTCACGAGGCCTGCGATGTCCACGAACTCGACGGTCGCGGGGACGATGCGCCCGGGATGCACGATGTCGGCGAGCTTCTGCAGGCGCGCGTCCGGAACGTCGACGATGCCGACGTTCGGGTCGATCGTCGCGAAGGGGTAGTTCGCGGCGAGACCGCTCTGCTTCGTCAGCGCGGTGAAGAGCGTCGACTTGCCGACGTTCGGCAGGCCGACGATTCCGATGGAAAGGGACATGGGTTGTATCCTCGCACTTCTGATCTTCGTGGCTGAGTCGAACGCGATGTGCTGCCTGACCTCGCTGACGGGAGGTCGTCGGCGACCGGGTCGTCAGGCGGCGCGTGCTGTCGCCTCAGGGTAGCACCAATCGGCGACAATAAAAAAGGGGCCGTCCGAAGACGGCCCCTCCTCAGTGCAATGCGCGCAACCTCTACGCAGTGGCGCTCGCGAGCGCGGAGTTCACCGCGTCAAAGATCGCCTTCGAGGTGACGGAGGCACCCGCGTGCCCGTCAACGCCCTCGGTGGTGCCGGCGTTCACGATCGCGGACGGAACCTCCTCAAGCGCGACGGAGCCGATGCCCTCGGTCTCCTGGCCGGTCGCCTGGACGTCGGTGATCTTGCCGCCGGCGACGGTCACGTCAACGGAGATCGTGGACTCCAGGCCCTGCGCCTCGCCGTGGTACGTGCCGTCCGGGACCTTGGAGAGGTCCACGGCGTCGGAGCTCGCGGAGCTGTCGGCAGAGGAGCTGTCGGCGCTCTCGGTCGTGCTCTCGCTGCCGCCCATCATCGGGATGTCGATGAGGGACTCGGGCGTAGCCCAACCGTCGGGCACGAGGCCCTCGTAGTCGGAGGCGTGGCACTCGGCGCAGATGAACACGTTCTGCTCGCCGGCGTCCTTATGGCAGTCGGTGCAGGTGATCATGCCGCCGTCAGCACCAGCCGTCTGGTGGTACGAAACGTTCTTGAACGCGTCCAGCGTGATGAGGCTGTGCATGTCCTTCACGCCGAACGTCTCGGCGACCTGCGCCTTGGCGTCGTCGGGCAGCGTCCAGCCGTCGGGCACGAGGCCGGAGTCCTCGGTGAAGACGTCGGAGTGGCACTTCGCGCAGTACATCACGTTCTGCTGGCCCTCGGGCTTGTGGCAGTCGGAGCAGGCGATCGCACCGCCGTCAGAGCCGCCCGTCATGTGCATGGACACGCTCGTCGGGTAGTTGTGCGGGTCGAAGGCGCCCATGTCGGCGGTGTAGGCATCCTTGATGTCGCTCGGGATGGTCCAGCCGTCCGGAACCGTCGACTCGTTGAAGACGTCGTCGTGGCACTCGGCGCAGATCATCGTCTGGCCCTTGTGCACCGTATGGCAGTCACCGCACTGGATCGCGCCGCCGTCCTTGCCGGCCGTCATGTGCTCGGCGATGTTCGTCGGGATGTTGTGCGGGTCATACTCGCCGAACATGTTCGCCGTCGCGGACTCCTTCTTCGGAGCCGTCACGCCGTCGTGGCAGCGACCGCAGAACTCGTCGCTGACGAAGGCGCTCTGCTCGCCGACCGCATACTGGTGAGCAGGCAGCGGGTCGGTGAACCGGTCGGTCGTCCAGTAGACGACCTCGTGCACGAGGTCGAGCATCTTCGCCTGCGGCCAGTGGCAGCTCAGGCAGGTGACGCCGTTCTCGGCATGGGCGGTGACCAGCATGGAGTCATCGCCGCTGTAGTAGCCCTCCACGTACTTGTCCATCGGCTGATGGCAGAACGCGTTGCAGAAGGTCGGCTCCTCATGCCAATGCAGGAAGGCCACGAAGAACACTGCGAGGAAGATCGCGAGAATGGAAATCACGATCGGCCACTTCTTCGGCTTGCGAGCCGGAGCTGCGACGTCCTCGGCAGGAGCTGGGGCTTCCGGCGCTTGTTGCGCTTTCGCCTTTTCCTCTTCCGACATCTTTCTCCTCCTCTTTCCAACATGCCAACGTGACGTCGGCATGCCTGACGCACCCAACGCACGTACCTAGCAACTCTGACTGTCTGCTCAAAACACCAGCGTTGCCCTTACTCTGCAGATAGTACCAGTGCCCCTCGCGCCAAGCGCTCTGAATTGCGCCTGAATTTGCGGAAATACACGACAAACTGTCCGTTGGATCAGCACAGACCCAACACCGCGCGCAGGTCCGGTCATCGACGCAGGTGGCGCGGCACGCACGGCCGGCAAAGCCCTCGTCGAGCGCCGGCCGCGCCGAGACGTCCGTCACGCGCCCGACACACAATGAGAGGGGCGCCCCGACCTCTCCGGACGCCCCTCTCATCACATGCACACATATCGACGCCCCGACCAGGGTCGCGAGCGCCGTCGACGGCTACTTCGCGCCCTTGCGCGACCCGCGTCTCGCCGCCTCTTCCTCCGCGTCCTCGCGGTCGGCCTCCGCCTCCAGGAAGTCCAGGGCCTTCTTGCCCATCTCGCGGCCCTTCTGGCGCGCCTCCTCCTTCTGCTTGCGCGCCTTCTCGTCCTCCTCGATCTTCTTCTGCGCCTCCGGGTCGTCCACGATCAGCCGCGTGCCGTCGGCCTCCATGAAGTCGATGGCGTCAAGCGGGCAGACGTCGGCGCACAGGCTGCACGACACGCAGTGCGTCGAGAGGACCTTCGCCTTTCCGTCCACGACGTCGATCGCACTCGTGGGGCATGCGTCGGCGCAGTCGCCGCACCCGTCGCAGGCGTCGGTCGCGTACGGGAGGTCAAACAGGATGTTGGTCGCCGTCTCGGGATGGTTGGAGAGCGCGACCAGCAGCAGCTGGCGCGTGCCCGTCAGCAGGCGCTTGCGCTCCGCGGTGGAGGAGCCGCCGGTCATGCGGTCGAGCGTCTTTTGCAGCTGCGTGATCTGCTTGCTGTGCTCGCTCAGCTTCTCCGCCGCGCGCGCGAGCTTCGCCGTCACGGGGTTGACCTTTGACGCCGTCATGCCAAGCGTCTTCATCGAGTTGCTCACGAACTGCTTGCGCTCGACCTGATGATCAACCTCAAGTATAAGGTTACGCTCCTTCTCGACAAGGTCGACCGTCTCGCCGGACCACGACTCGCCGCAGGAGATCTGCTCGGTGTAGAAGTCCTCGCCCGTCCTCGTGCGGCACTTCTCGCAGATGCCGCGCGGCAGGTAGACCCCGACGTTGCCGTACTCGCACAGGATCGCGTACCAGACCTCGGCGGAGATGGCGCCGACGCAGGGCAGGACAACCTCAGCGTCCTCGGGCGCATGACCGAGGGCGCGCGTGCACGTGACGTAGCACATCTCGTGCGACTCGGCGATCTTGCAGATCTTGTCGTAGATCGTGCGCGGGTTGTACAGCGACGACATCATGGCGTCCGTCGGGCACGCGGCGACGCACAGGCCGCACTTGCGGCAGCTCGGGCCGATCTCGATGTCGCCGTCGTCGGTGAACTCGATCGCCTCGACCGGGCACACCTGCTGGCACAGGTCGCAGCTCGCGTCCTCGTCCTTGCAGCGCACACACAGCGACGCGTTCACTTTGGGCACGACCTTGTAGTCGCTCGGGCTCCAGACGGGGGCCGCCTTGCCGTCGGAGGTCGTCGCGCCGCGCATCTCGGCAGTCTCGCTGGAGAACTCCTCGCCGAGCGACTTGAACTCCTTGGAGATGCCGATGAGGTCGTCAAGCAGATCCGCCACGATGGTCTCCCCCACTCCTCAGTCAGGAACGGACTCCGCGCGGGGCGGCGATCGGCCCCGGGCGAAGTCCGTTCGGAAGGTTCATGTGCCTGCGCGCGACATGGGCGCGCGACGGCGCCTACTCCTCGGCCTCGGGACGCATGTGCGGGAAGAGCAGGACGTCGCGGATGGACGCCTGGTCGGTGAGCAGCATCACGAGGCGGTCCACGCCGAGGCCGACGCCGCCCGCGGGCGGCATGCCGTACTCAAGCGCGCGCACGTAGTCCTTATCATACTCCATCGCCTCGTCGTCGCCGTGGGCCTTGGCCTCCATCTGCGCCTTGAAGCGAGCCTCCTGGTCCACGGGGTCGTTGAGCTCGGTGAAGGCGTTCGCGTACTCGGCGCCGCTGATCACGAGCTCAAAGCGCTCGGTCAGGCGCGGGTCGTCAAGGCGGCGCTTGGCGAGCGGGCTGACCTCCACCGGGTAGTCCACGACAAACGTCGGGTGCACGATGGTCTTCTCGACGAGCTCGTCGTAGAGCTCAAAGACGAGCTTGCCCGCACCCCAGTCGTCCTGCGTCTGGATGCCGTTCGCGGCGCACAGCTCGCGCAGCTCGGCGACCGGCGTGTCCAGGGAGACCTCGCGGCCGACGACCTCGCTCACGAGCTAGGTCATCGGACGGCTCGGCCAGGTGCCGCCGAGGTTAATCTCGCGCCCCTGGTAGGTGATGACGTCGGTGCCGTTCACCTGCGCGTTGGCGTACTGGATGAGGCCCTGGGTGAGCTCCTTCATGCCCTCCAGGTTCGTGTAGGCCTGATAGGCCTCGATGCTCGTGAACTCGGGGTTGTGCTTGTAGTCCATGCCCTCGTTGCGGAAGATGCGGCCGAGCTCGTACACGCGCTCAAAGCCGCCGACGAGCAGGCGCTTGAGGTGGAGCTCGGTGGCGATGCGCAGGTAGCAGTCCTGGTCGAGCGCGTTGAAGTGCGTGACGAACGGCTTGGCGGTGGCGCCGCCCTGGATCGTCTGCAGGATGGGCGTCTCCGCCTCCACGAAGCCACGGCCCTCCATGAAGTGACGAATGGCCGACACGATGGCGAAGCGCTTGCGGAAGACATCCTTGACCTCGGGGTTCATCGTGAGGTCCACGTAGCGCTGGCGATAGCGCAGCTCCTTGTCGGCAAGGCCGTGGAACTTCTCGGGCAGCGGGCGGACCGCCTTGCTCAGCAGCTCCACGGACTGGGGCATGACCGAGAGCTCGCCGCGACGCGTGCGCGAGATCGTGCCACGCACGCCGATGATGTCACCGAGGTCCAGGTCCTTCACGCGGGCCCAGGTCGCCTCGTCCAGGCCGTTCACGCGCGCGAAGACCTGGATGTCGCCCGACCCGTCGCGAACCACGAGAAAGCAGATCTTGCCCTGGTCGCGCTTGGCCATCACGCGGCCGGCGACGGCGACGGCGTCCTCGGTGTTCTCCCCCGCCGCGAGCCCGGCGTAGCGCTGCGCGAGCTCGGCCGCGTGGTCGGTCTGGTCGAAGAACCGCTTGTACGCCTCCTCGCCGGAGTCGATGAGCGCCTGGCGCTTCGCGAGGCGCATCGCGCGCTCGTCTGCGGGCGCGGTCGTCGGATCTTCGTTCATCGTGGTCGTGTCGGCCATTTGTGCAAGCCCTTCCTCACGCGGTTCTGCGGCGGGCAGCGCGAGCCGCCCGCCAGGATCGCGCGACGAGCCACCGAGCGACGCGTCGCCCCGTCACGGGCTGGCGTCGCGGTGCGCACGCGCGCGTCCGGTCACTTTGGCATCCTGAGACAAACGTACCACGTGACGCGCGCGCCACGTGGTACGGAGAGACTCTGCGGGAAAGGTCTACTATCCCCTCCCGCCTCGTAAGGCGCGGCTCGACGCGACCAGGCGCGGCCGGGCGCGAGGCACCGCCGCGCGTCCCGCGCACGAGATGCCGCCACACAGCGCGCGGAGCGTCGGCCCCGCGGCGCGACCGCCTACTTGGCCTGAACGTCCAGGATGGTGTAGCTCAGGTTCTTGCCGGACGGCGAGAGGAACGAGATCTTCTCGCCCTTGCGA
>CACZRK010000330.1 GCA_902783515.1 uncultured Coriobacteriaceae bacterium
CGCACGGTGCGGACGCCGTCGTCGGGGCAGTCCGCCCTGGGCACGGCGCAGTGGACGATCGTCTCGTACTGCCAGATGTCGAGGTGGCGCCAGGTGCGCTCGCGGGTGTCGTAGGTCCCGCACCTTCGCCCGCACTCGGGGCACTCCACCGCCTCGCCCCTCACGTGGGCCACGCGGACGTGCAGCTCGTCCCGCGCGCCGTCGCGCTCCTCGAACCAGACGTCGGAGACCCTCCATTCCGCCCCGAGGCCCATCGACCTCTCGAAGAGCTGCGCCAGCATCCCGGCCTGCGCGTCCATGCACGGCTCCGATCGTCGAGTCCGCCAGTCGACGGAATCATACCGCCCGCGGGGTCGGGGATCGGGAAGAGCAGACTGTGCTATCCACTAAAAGTTTCAGAGAGCCTCAATTTTGTTTACAGGGGGCGTTCGATGGCCGCCGATCCCGAACCTCTTTTCAAAGACGACAACGCGATGGGATGGGCGGAGAGATGGCTCTCCGCCGAGCGTCTCGCGCCGTACCTTGCCGCCTGCGACGGCGACATCGACCGCGCGCTCGACCTCTACGAGTGGAACATATCGCTCGGCCAGGTGCTCATGCGCGACATCTCCCACTTCGAGGTTGCGCTGCGCAACGCATACGACCGCGTCCTCTGCGAGGGTTGGGGCGAGGGATGGCTTACAGACAACGCCTCGCCAGCACGTCGGCCCGTCATGAGAAAATCAGCCCAAGGCGTGCTCGACGCGAACCGCATCAACCGCAAGACGATCGACGCCGTGACGGGCCAGCTCCCGGACGACGCCCCGCGCGGCTCCGTCGTGGCGGGTCTCACGCTGGGGTTCTGGGTGCACCTTTCCGACCGCTCGCGCGAGGCGGTCATATGGAGGACCGCACTGTTCCGCGCGTGGCCCAGGGGTGCCAGCCGCCGGGATCTGCAGCCGCGCCTGTACGGCATCCTGCGTGTGCGCAACCGGGTTGCCCATGCCGAGCGGCTCTTCGACCCGAGCAGGGTCGAGCTCTCCCCACTCAGCGCCGACGCGGGCGCCGTCTCCCTGCTGAGGGCACTCTGCCCCGATGCTGCCGAGCACCTGTACGGCGGCACCGAGGCGTCGCCTGTGGAACGGTTCTGCCGGGATCACCCGGCACCAGCCGACGTGATGCTTTAGAGAACCGAGAGCGACCTGGGGTGCCTGCGGGCGCCCTTTTCAGGCTCTTCGTTGTTTCTTGTTTCTGGTGGGTAGCAGATGAGACGGCAAGCTGGGCCGAGAAGTCCAGGCGGCCGAGCCTGAGGAGCGTCACGTCTCGAAGCACCCGGTGCTCCTGAACTCCCTCGCGGCCCTCTGACGGACTGGATCACGGAGCTATCCACCAGAAGCTTCAGAGAGCCGAACAACGCGACAGGCCCGCCGGCACGTCCGCAGAGCGGACGGCCGACGGGCCTGTCAGCGGGGCCGCGCGAGCGCTCGCCCTACGCGGTCGCCTTCGCCGTGGTGACGGAGGCCTTGAAGCGCGGATCGCGGACGACCTGGTCAAGGTTCGCCATCACGACGTCCTCCACCTCCATCACGAGCGGGCCGTGCCGGAGGTCCTCCTGGAAGACGACGCGCTCGTAGCCGCCGCACTCGTCGCAGGTCAGAATCCGGTGGCCGGGATCGCCCTCCACGCTGTGGTAGTGCAGGTGACCCTCGTTGTGCGTCCCGCAGTTGTCGCAGCGAATGCGGTCAAAGTCCCACTGCGTGCCGCACGTCGCGCAGTACTGCTTGCGACCGCGGCCGCTCGTCCCCGCCGCGTCGCCGACCCACGACGCCGTTGCGGGCGAGCCGCACACGGGGCAGTCGAGCGGCGCGGAGTAGCCGTGCGGGTCCTCCACCTTGCTGTAGGCGGCGGCGATGACCTCCGCCGCGGGCTGCAGGTGCGGGCGCAGCGCGGAGACGAGGATCGTCCCGAGCAGGCCGCCCGGCACCTCCGCGGGGATGCCGAGCTTCTCTGGGGCGCCCAGCACGGCCTCGACGAACGCCGCGGGATCCGCGCCCGCCAGGGCGAGGTCAGCCCTGGCGGCGACGGCATCCCAGTCCAGCGACGCGATCGCGTGCGCGGCCTGCTCGCCCAGCCCGGCGCCGGCCGTCACGTAGCGGGCGACCGACGCGAGCGTCTGGGCGAAGTCGGCGGCGTCGATGCGCACGGGGGCGCTGCCGAGGACAAACTGCCGGGGGTCGCGGTAGACGCTCACGAAGTCCAGCCCGGCGGGCAGCTCGTAGGGAGCCTTCCGCGCGAGCTCCTCCGCTCGACCCTGCTGCAGCTCGAGCAGGCCCTCGAAGAAGCGCAGGCGCGCGACGTCAGCCGTCGTGACGTCAGGATCGTGCTCATAGGCGCTGACGGAGGCGCGCACGCGATCAAGATCCATCCTACTTCTGCACCTCCTCGACGTTGCCCTTCTCGATCTGCTCGCGGGCCCAGAAGCCCCAGTGGTAGAGGGCGTCGGACTCGGGGACCTTGCCGTCGCCGAACATGAGGCGGCTGGTGCCCTTGTACGGCTCGAAGATGCCCGCGCCGAGGTAGATGTGGGCGAGGCCGAAGACGACGAAGAGCAGGAAGCAGATGTCGTGGATCAGGCGCATCACGAGCAGCGCGGTCGCGCCGGCGTGCCACACGCTCGTGCCGAGCCACAGCACGACGCCGGAGACGGCGATGAGCACGGCGCTGAGGATCAGCATGCCGTCAGCGAAGCGCTGGCCGCTCTTGACCTCGTCCTGGTCGGGCATGTGGACCTTCTTGGCGCCGAGCATGTAGAAGACGAACTTCTTCATGAACTCCTTGTCCTCAGGCGTCCACTTGACCAGGTACTTCTTCCAGAACTCGACAAAGCCCTTGGGCGAGGTGATCGCGCTGAGGAGCGGGATGATGATGAAGATCGCGCCCATCACGCGGTGGCTCATGCGGAAGAACTGCGTCGCCGCGGGGAACGCGTGGGCCAGCGGCGGGAAGAACACAAACGCGCCCGAGACCATCAGCCACAGGCAGCTGATCGCCACGACGTCGTGCGTGATGCGCGTCTTGAGCGAGTGGCGCTTGATGAGGCGCGTGGGATAGGTGCGACCCGGCTGCATCGGCGTGCCGTCGATCTCGGGCTCGGCGTAGATCTCGCCCATGAACCCCTTGTACTCGCCGGACTTCTTGCCGGAGCTGTTCTTGGCGGCCATCTATCGCTCACCCGCTTCCTTGTCGATGTGCTTGACGAGCACGTTCTTATCGACGTCGATCTGATCGTGGTTCTTCTCGTCGTAGTACTGCGTGTCGCGGTGATACCCGTGGCCGAGGGCGTAGGTGAGGCCGAGGCCGCCGATGATGCCGACGACCGCGACGGCGCCCAGGGGCTTGCCGACGACGGACATGACGTCCACGAGCGGGCTCTTCTTCGGGTTCTCGGGCAGCTCGTCGTACATGGAGATGTCGTACTTGAGCACGTTGATCACGTGCAGGCCGTCCATCTCGTTCTCGCCGTAGACGCTCGCGTCCGCGTAGCCGCGCTCGTGGAGCCACTCGACGCGCTCGTGCGCCTTCTGGAGCATCTCGTCGCGGTCACCGAACTGGAGCGCGTCCTGCTGGCAGGTGGTCACGCACGCCGGCTGGCGGTCGTGGCGCACGCGGTCGATGCAGGCGGTGCACTTGTTCAGCTTGATGCCGGCGCCCTCGATGCCGACGCCGGTGTGGCGGGGGACGTCAAAGGGGCAGGCGCTGCGGCAGTACTGGCAGCCGATGCACTTCTCGGCGTCATAGATCACGAAGCCGGTGCCGTTCGGGTCGTGGAACAGGCAGCCGCTGGGGCAGACCTCCACGCAAGCCGCGTCGGTGCAGTGCATGCACGAGCGGCGGCCGAACGCCCAGTCCACGCCGTAGGAGCCCTCGCGCTCGCGCTCCTTGAACGTCATGATGAGGCGCGTGTCCGGGTTGATGTCCGGCGGGTTCTGGTACGTGCCCGCGAACGTGTCCTTGCCGGCGTTGAGGCCGATCGGCGAGGGCAGCTCGTTCCACACCTTGCAGGCCGCTTGGCAACCACGGCACGCCGTGCACTTGGAAGAGTCGAAGTAAATGGCCAACTCTGACATGGTTCTCTGCCCTCCTTACGCCTTCTCGATATTGACCAGGAACGCCTTGTTCTCGGGGATGAAGCTCGTCGGATCGCCGACGCCCGGCACGAGGTCGTTCATGATGTCACCGGTGGTGTACTTGTTCGCCCAGCCCCAGTTGTGCACGAGGCCGACCGTGTAGCGCGTCTCGCCGTTCACGGTGAGCGGGGTGATGCGCTTGGTCACCATGGCCTTCACGACGATCGAGCCGCGGTTGTTGAAGACGCGGACGTCGTCGCCGTTGCTGATGCCCTTCTCCTGCGCGAGCTCCACCGGCATCTCGATGTACTGCGTCGGGATCATCTCGTTGAGGACGGGGGCGTTGTGCGTCTCGGCGCCCGAGGACCACTGCTCGGTGGGCGAGTAGCTGGTCGCCACGATCGGGTAGTCGGACACGTCGCCGTGCTTGTTGGAGTCGTACTGCGCGAACAGGATCGCCGGGTTGTGGCTCGAGCCGTTCAGCTGGTTCTGCACGGGCGACTCGAAGGGCTCGTAGAACTCCGACATCGGGCCGTCGTTGATGGTGGAGAACACGCGGCCCTTCTGCTCCCACGTCATGAAGAACGCGTTGTCGTTGGGCTCGATCGGGCTGTCGGCGGTGCCCCAGGCGAAGTCCGGCACGTCGTTGCGGATCCACGTCTTGTTGTCGGCGTCCCACGCGACGGCCACCTTGTCGGCGCGCCACGGCTTGCCGTCCACGTCGCAGCCGGCGCGGTTGTACAGGATGCGGCGGTTCGCCGGCCAGCTGAAGCCCCACTGGGGGAACAGGCTCAGGCCGCCGGGATCGTCGCGCAGGCGACGGCCGGTGTTCTGCTGCGCCGGGTCAAGCGGGGCGTCGGCGTTGCCGTAGTAGCCCGTGTAGATCCACATGGCGCTCGCAGTGGAGCCGTCGGCCTTCAGCTTGGCAAAGCTGTCCAGCAGCTTCGGGGTGCCGTTCTCAAAGTCCTCGGTCGCCCCGTCGGTCTCGTAGCCGTTCATCTCCCACGCGACCTTGCGCATGTCGGCGTGGCCGTTCTCGTCGTCGTAGTTCCACTTGGCGTTCAGGATCGGCTCGGGGAGTGCGCCGCCCTCGTCCTCGTAGAGCTTGCGCAGGCGCTTCTGGATGAGGTAGATGGCCTCAAGGTCCCACTTGGCCTCGCCGCGCGGCTCGATGGCCTGGTAGCGCCACTGCAGCACGCGGCCGGAGTTCGCGACCGAGCCGGGCTTCTCAAAGAGGCTGGCGACCGGCAGGAAGTAGCACTCGGTCATGAGCTGGTCGGCGTGGTCGCGCATGTCGGGCGCGTCCCAGAACGAGGCCGTCTCGGTCATGTACATGTCGTTGAAGACGAGCCAGTCCAGGTTGCCGATGGTCTCGCGGGCCCACTTGGAGTTGCCGAGCGACTGCAGCGGGTTCTGGCCGAAGAACCAGTAGCCCTTGATCACGCCCTCCTCGATGAGGTGGAAGGCACCCTGCAGCGAGCGCTTGGAGGGGACGTCCACCTTGGGCAGCCAGTCATAGCCGTAGTCGTTGTCGGCCGTGGCGTTGTCGCCGAAGAAGGACTTGAGCCAGGAGATCAGGAACTTGGGCTTGTTGGCCCAGTAGCCCGACGCCGTCGTGTTGTGCTCAAGGTACTCGCGCAGCGTGCGATCCTTCGTGTCGGTCGGCCACTGGAGGTAGCCGGGCAGGTCGCCGGGGGCGACGCAGGCGTCGGTGCAGCCCTGGACGTTCGGCTCGCCGCGCAGGGCGCCGAGCTGGCCGCCGGGGACGCCGATGTTGCCCAGGAGCAGCTGGACGACGGACATGATGCGCGTGTTGTCCGTACCGGTGCTGTGCTGCGTCTGGCCGAGGGCGTACGTGATGGCGCCGGCCTTGTCGGAGGCACCCGTAGACGTGTACACGTCGTAGACGTGCTCAAGCACGTCCTGGCGCATGCCGCAGATGGAGGCGACGGTCTCCAGCGTGTAGCGGGAGTAGTGCTCCTTCATGATCTGGTAGACGCAGTTGGGGTCTTCAAGCGTCATGTCAGTCTTGGGCTTGTTGACCTTGGGCGTCGTGAACTCGGGGACGCCCTCCTCCTTGGTCCAGGCGTAGGTGCCGCCCTCGGAGGTGTCCCAGTCGGACTGGGACTCGACCTGATAGCCCCACGTTGACTTGTCGGTGTACGCTTGCTTGTCGGCGTCGTAGCCGCTGAAGGTGCCTGTCTCCACATCAAAGCTGAAGTTCGGGTCAACGAGGTAGGGAAGGTTCGTGTAATGGAGGCAGTAGTCGCGCTGGAGGCGATCGTTCTCAAAGATGTAGTTGATCATGCCGCCGAAGAAGGCGACGTCGGTGCCCGGGCGGATGGGGCAGTAGATGTCCGCCACGGCTGCGGAGCGCGTGAAGCGCGGGTCGACGACGATGTACGTCGCGCCCTTGTCAACGGCGCGCTGAATCCACTTCATAGAAGCGGGGTGGCACTCGGCAGGGTTGCCGCCAATCGTCATGATGACGTCAGAGTTGCTGAAGTCACCATACTGGGCGGTCATTGCTCCACGTCCAAAGGAAGGCGCCAGACCGGCGACCGTGGAGCTGTGTCAAACGCGCGCCTGGTTGTCCAGGGTGATCGAGCCGACCATGCGGGCGAACTTGTTGATGAAGTGCTGCTCCTCGCAGGTCATGCCCGAGCCGCCGAGGAACCCGATCGCCTGGGTGCGGTTGACGGTCACGCCCTGGTCGTTCGTGGTCTCAAACGTCTCGTCGCGCGTGTCCTTGATGTGGCGCGCGATCTCGTCCACGGCGCGATCCCAGGAGATCTGCTCCCAGTGGTCGCTGCCGGGCCTGCGCACCAGCGGCGTGGTGATGCGGGCCTCGTTCTCCACGAGCTCATGGGTCTCCGGATCGACGATGTAGTCGGTCTGGAACTCGGCCGCGCCCTTCGGGCACAGGCCGCCCTCGCTCACGAAGTGATCGGGGTCGCCCTCGACGCCGATCAGGCGGCCGCCGCGCACCGAGCACACCAGACTGCAGCCGCACGAGCAGTAGCAGCAGATGGTCGACCTCTCCTCGGTGCCCTCGAGCTTCCACTCACCAAGGGGGTCCATCGCGAACGCGGTGGACTGACCGGACAGCTCGTAGGCGATCGAGCCCGCGAGCGCCGCGGCCGAGGCCTTGAGTAGGCTTCGCCTTGACAGCTCCATACGTACCTCCCATTCGATGCTCTTCTTCCCCACCCTCCCAGGAGGGTTTGTTTCTGTATATCGCCTTTGTCAGAGCTGACTTGTTGTTGTTACAACATGGCTGATTCAGAGCCCATTCTACACACATGTAAAAGACATATGCATACTTTGAATCAACATATTCATTGATATAAAAACGGCCCGAGCTGCAGAATCCGTGTGCCCTACATGCGTTTCGCATGCACCTTATTGGACAACGTGACGTACGTCGGCCTCCGCCGCATGGGCGGCGGGGCGTGGCCATGCCGTCGAGCAGGCCTTGCCAGCCGGCATGCACGAGTCACGAATGCATGAGAATGGGCGAACAGTGCATGAACGAGATGTGGGGGTTTGCTGATTTCCTCCACAACGGGCGAGTGGGGAGCGGGAGGCTGCCGGCGAAGGATGGCCGGAGGGGACGGGGGCCGCCGGGGCACGGCGCGGGGCGCCGCGCGCGCAGACGAAGAGGGCCAGGGGCGGCTGCCCCCGGCCCTCAGCCTAGTCGTCCGCTATCCCTTGCGGCGGCCGCGCGCGGCGCGCGTGCGGTGACGCGATCAGAGCGCGCGGCCCACGTCGTTGCCGCCGCGGATGGCGAGCGCGATGTTGCACGGCTGCGCGCAGTCGCCAATCGCGTAGGTCTCGGCGACGCCGGCCTCCTGGAGCAGCGAGGTGTCGGGCTGCATGTCGGAACCGCTCACGATCGCGTCGCACGGCAGCGTCACGGTCACGCCGCGGTCGGCGGAGGTGACGGTGACCGTGCCGTCGCCGGCCTCGTCGATCGTCGCCGTCGTGTACACGCGCACGCCCTGCGCGTACAGCGCGGTGGTCATGAAGCGCTTCGCGTGCGCGGACTGCTGGGCGTCCAGGTTGGCGACGGGGCCCGGCGACACGATCGTCACGCGCTTCTTGTGCACGGTCAGCCACTCGGCGCAGTCGAACGCCTGGGCGTTGGAGCCGTACACGACCACGTTCTCGCCCATCTCGGCGAACGGGAACTGGTCAAAGTCCACCACCTGCACGCCGCCCGTCGCCTTGACCGGCGCCGCGGGCCGTACGCCGCCGGTCGCGAGCACCAGCGCGTCGGGCGCCTCGGCCTTGACGACGTCGGCGGTGACCTCGGTGCCCGTCCGCACCGTCACGCCCGCGAGCTCCAGCTGACGCTGCAGGTAGGCGTTCAGGTCGTCCAGGTTCTCGTGCGGGCCCTTGATCGTCGAGGCGAACGGCAGCAGGCCGCCCAGGACCCCGGACTTCTCGAAGAGCGTGACGTCGTGGCCGCGCTGCGCGGCGATGCGCGCGCACTCCATGCCGGCGGGGCCGCCGCCGACGACCATGACCTTCTTGGGCGCGCCCGTCAGCGGAGGCAGCTCGTAGGTCGCCGGGCCGCCCTCGGTCATGACGCGCTGGGTGAGCGCGTTCACGCGGCAGTAGCACATCGCGCGGTTCATCTCGTTGCTGCCGATGTGGCAGTGCAGGCAGCGGGTGCAGGGCGCGATCTCGTCAAGGCGCCCCTCGCGCAGCTTGTTGACGTACTCCGTGTCCACGGTCAGCGGGCGGTTCATCATGTAGAAGTCGGCGCAGCCGTCCTGCAGGGCCTGCTCAAAGTAGTCGGGCGCGTGGGCGGGATCCATGTACGTGACGATGCCGCAGGGGATCTTGACGGCCTGCTTGTACAGCCTGCCCACATTGAAGAGCATGCCCGCGCCGGAGTGGTCGGCGACGAGCTGCCCGTCAAAGTGCTGCGCGAGGTTCCACTGCGTGCCGAAGCCGGTCTCGCCCTCCATGCCGTTGAGCAGGAAGTACAGGTCGCTGCCGAACTGGCAGGGGTGGTTGTTGAGCGGGCCGAGGCGCAGGTGCAGCGAGTCGGCGCCGGCCGCCTCGAAGAGCTTGGCGAACGCGACGCCCTCGTAGACGCTCGTCGCGGTCGAGTATGGCGCGGTCACGTCGCTGTCCAGCGTCATGAGGGTCGCCGAGTTGTCCAGGTTGTCGTTCTCCTCGACGGCGTTCATGAGGACCTGCACGACGAAGTCGTCGCCGCAGGCGGCCTTGATCTTCTGGATGCACTCGCAGACGAAGCGGGCGCGGTTCTCGATCGTGGCGGCGCCGTACGCGTCGGTGCGCGTGTTGTCATAGCGCGAGAGGAACAGCTCGCCCTGGTTGAAGCCGGCGGCGTTCATCTCGATCGCCTCAAAGCCCATCTGCTGCAGGCCCTGGGCGACGGCGGCGCCCGCGTCCTCCATGGCGATGATCTGGTCGACGGTCATCTTGTCCTCGGCGACCGGCTGGCCGAAGAGCGCCCACTGATAGCCGAGGTGCGCGCCGTACGTGGCGACCTCGGCGGAGAGCCGCTGGCCGAACGCGATCGCCTCGTCGGACAGGACGCCCGTCGCGGGGTCGGGCTCCAGCGCGGCGATGCCCTCGACCCAGATCATCTCCACGCCGCCCTTGGCGAAGTTCACGTAGTACTGGAAGAGCTCGTCGGTGAGGCCGTTCAGGTACGTCGCCGAGCCCGCGGCGGACTTCACCATGCGATGGTGCAGCTGGATGGGGCCGAGGTCCCACGTCGAGAAGAGCTTGGTCGCGGACCAGTCGGTGATCGAGTTGCCGCGGTAGTCGTAGTCCTGCGGGTTGACCGACGCGGTGTAGAGCAGGTCGCCGTCCGCGCCTGCAGCCTTTGAGCCCGAGGCGGCCGAGGCGGCCTTCGCGGCGTCGCCCTCCTTGGACGCGGCCGACTCGGCGGCATGGGCGATCGACGCCCCGGTCAGCGCGACGACGCCGGCGGTCCCGGCGGCGCCGACGAACGAGCGCCTCGTGAGCTGAGCAGTCTTCATCTGTCTCCCCCTGTCCGTCCTGACGCCCGAGCGTCAGGAACCCACCCGCGTCGTGGCGCGCGGGCATCCCCGTGAGCGCCCGCGTGGCGGCGCGCGCGTGCGGCGGCGCGCGACCCTCGCGGATAAGGCCATTGTAGGGCGACGCCACGGGCACGGGCGGCCCCTGCGGCGCGCAGGATTGTTGCGCGGGGCGTCAACGAGAAGGTGCGGGCACAGGCGCCGTGCAGGTCACGGGCGCTGAGCGGGCCACGGGCGCCGTGCGGGCGCGGACGGGAACGACGCGTGACGTCACCTGCCCCGCAGGCATCTGGTGGAGACGCCGCGTAGGCTGAAGAGCCCGTCGCGGTTGCACAGCGCGTACACGTCGCCGGTCCCGCGATAGGCAAAGCGCGCCTCACAGCCCTGCTCGGGGTAGAGCTTGCGCAGGTCAAGGCGGTCGTCCGTGACATAGGCGAGGAAGCTCACGAAGTGGCCCTTCTCCATGGGGTGGTCCATCGTCACGTAGAGCTCCCCGTCCGTGCACGCGACGGAGATCGCGTGCCCCTCGTCGGGCTCCTCGGCGTCCAGGGCGGGCAGCGCGATCCCGCAGCATGAGGCCGACGCCCCGACCATCGCGTGGATCACGTTGCCGCAGACCGGGCAGACGTGAAACAGCGAGCGGCGCATGTTGGCCGCGACGTTGCGGTTCGTCGCCCACGCGTCGGTGAGCAGCTCCGCAGGCGAGACGCCGAGGGCCGCCGCAAGCGGCGCCACGAGCGCCACGTCCGGCAGGCCGCGGCCGGTCTCCCACTTTGAGATCGCCTTGTCGGTGACGCCGACGCGCTCCGCGAGCTCCCGCTGCGTCAGGCGCGCCCGCTCGCGCAGCGCCCTGATCGTCTCCGCCGTGATGTAGTCGGCCATGTCGCCGTTCCTTTCGACACGCTCGGCAGGGATGCGTGGATTCACGCGCCTGCCAGTGGATGTGTGAGTCAACGCCATCCAGGCAGCGCATGCCGCCCGACGCGTCGCCGCCAAAGACGCGGGCGCCCCCTGCGCAGGCACGCGCCCGTCACGCCGGCAATCCGACCGCGCCACCGCCGGCACGACGGGCGCGTCGCGGCTGACGTTGATCCGCTTGACGTGCCAATTCTTTCCAACGCCGACGACGCGCGCAACCTACGTTGCATAGAGGCGCGAGCCGGCTCGCGGCAGCGATTATCGGCTGATTACATCTTTCTCATTTTTATGATCAGATCCTGCTGCGAGTGAACGTCAAACTTACGATATATATTCCCGATATGTGATTTCGCCGTCTCCTCTGAGATCCCCAGCTCCTGCGCGATGTAGCGCTTCGTCAGGCCGCGCCCGAGGAGCAGCGCGACATCCGTCTCACGAGCCGTCAGGCCGGCTCCGCCCAATGCCGCGCGCAGCGCCGCGTCGTGGGGGTCCTCGACGGCGCTCGGCCTCACGGCCCCCCAGGCCGTCAGGGGGTTCGACTCATCCAGCAGCATGAGCCCGGTCAGCGGCAGGAACAGGCACATCGCACACGCAAGGGCGTCCGGCGCAACCGCGCCGACGCTGCCGAGGACGCGCTCGAGAGGCCCTGTGGCGAAGAGTCCCACAAGCTGCCCAAGCTGCAGTGCTGCCGTCGAAAGCGCGACGATCCACACGACCGAGACCTTGAAGTCCCGGACGAACAGCGCGTTGAGGCACGTGGGGATGACGTACATGTAGCAATAGCCGACCGCATAGACCCATCCCGCCAGCCTCGGCGCCGACGGCGCAAGGACGAGGAGGAGAAACCCGACGGATAAAAGAGGGAACGCAATGCGATAAATCATATGATTATAGTCAAGATTAGAAATCATCACTGTTGTAACCAGCAACAGAATCGCAACAAGAAATGCGGCTCCATACCAGAGCGTCGTTGTCCCCGAGGATGCCGTCGCGTTGCGCAGCTCGTCGCCCTGCAGGACCGTCATCACCCCGAAAGACACGCCCTGCATCAGGCAGGTCACCGCATACTTGTGCGGAAAGCCGATGACCGCGGACGTCATGGGAAACAGGCTGGTCGCGGCGAACGCATTTCGCGCGCGTGCGACGAGAAGGGCGCTGACGACTGGCGTCACGGCAAGCAGGAGGAGTCTGACGACGCCGGTTACAAGGTTTATCAGCATGCCCGCCGCGATGCCGATGCACATGCCCACTGCCCCGACATAGAGCGCACGAACGGGGC
Source organism: uncultured Coriobacteriaceae bacterium (assembly GCA_902783515.1). Classification (GTDB taxonomy): domain Bacteria; phylum Actinomycetota; class Coriobacteriia; order Coriobacteriales; family UMGS124; genus CAIFEU01. The sequence goes on from CACZRK010000330.1 coordinate 12,345, forward strand.
CGAGCTGCGCGAACAATCTCCCCAACTCCACGAGAAGAATCGCCGACGCGGCGCCGCCAACAAGGCCGGCGACAGAGGTCAGAACGCCCCACGGCCACGCCGTCGAGCCTGCTTGCCCGATGGCCGTGCTCGCAGTCATGACGACGGCGACCGGCGCGAGCTCGGCCGGCGCGCGCAAGACGCGGCGGGCACGTCCATGGGCGCATGTCATCGCGACGCAGGCCGCGCACGTGCCGAGCAGCGTGTAGAGGCCGACGTCGCCACGGCCGCACGGAGTGCCGCCGAAGAAGGCGCTCGGACTCTGAAAGAGGGAGAACTGCCATGCCCAGAACGCCGCCAGCGCGCCCCAGATGGCGGGATAGGCAACGATTGAGAGCTTGAGCTGCTCGATCAGTTGGCTGACGCCGCGCGCGGTATCGACAGATGGCACCTTCACGGCTGACCGTCCTTCGAGAACGACAGGCTGGAACTCGTCGTCGGGGGCCCTTCCTGCCGTGGAAAGGCCCCCGACCGTCTCCCATGTGCCGTTCAGATTACCGCATGTCAAGGCCGAGGAACGTGCGGCTACTCGTTTTCGGCGATGTACTTGCCCGTCAGATAGCCAAAGGTGATGCAGTTCGCGCCGTAGTTCGCACCTTCCGTCATGAACGTGTAGTTGGTCGCAAACATGTCGCCGACCATCGTGCCGACGTTGTAGAGGCCGGGAATCGGCCTGTCGTCGGCATCGCACACGCGCATGTGCGCGTCGGTGTTCAGCCCCCCGAGCACCGTCAGGAAGACGAGCATGCCGCCGCTGCTCTGCCCGTAGAACGGCCCCTCCTCTATGGGGTGCAGATGCTCCGACGGCTTATGGAAGTCGTCGTCGCAGCCCGCCTTGGCGAGGTCGTTGTACCGGTCGACCGTCGCCAGCGTCTCCTTGGGAAGACCGAGCTCGTCAATGAGCTCCTCGAGCGTGTTGGCCTTCACCATCGTGCCGCCCGCGACGGCTTTGTCCCACGAGGCGACGACCTCCCGAGCGACCTCCTCGGCGTCGCCGGCGTGCATGCTGTCGTTGTTCCAGCTACCCGAGACCGTCTCCTGCCTGGCATAAGCGGTGTCCCAGATGGCAAAGACCGTCTTGCCCGGCTGGCCGAAGTTGTTCATTCCGGCACACGGGCTCAGGCAGTCCTCGTTCATGAACCGCTCGCCGTCCCTGTTCACGAGCAGGCCGAGGAAGTTGCTGTACAGGTTGCGCGGGCCAGGCCCATAGAAGCCACCCATGACGCAGTTCGGGAACACCTTTTGCCAGGCGGCGCCCACCCACAGCCCCATCTGGTGGCCTTCTCCTTTGTACAGGCCGCCGTATTGGAACGAGACATCGTAGTTCGTCTCGCCGTCATAGATGTCGTCCGAGATGTACGGCGCATAGCTCGGCGCGTACCGGTACATCATGTCGCGGTTGGCCGAGAAGTCGCCGGTAGCGAGCACGACCGCCTTGGACGCCTCGTAGCGCGCGTACGTACCGTCCTCTCGCGAGCAGATGACGGCTGTCACGCGGCCGGGCTTGCCCGCGTCCGTCTCACGAACAAGCTGCTCGCCCTTTGTCTTGTAGAAGACCTTGCAGCCAAGGTCCTCGGTCAGATGGCGCGCGAGCTCCCTGACCAGCAGGGGCTGCATCATGCCGGTCCCCTGGGGGATATCGGGGTCAGGCACCATGTCGTCACCGTACTCCCAGCCAATCGAGCAGGACTCGTGATAGAGATAGTCGTCCTCACTCGGGGTGCCCTGCTCGACCTTGACCTTGTACCCGGCGCCCTCCATAAGATCGATGACCCAGTTCATTGCCTCCTCGGAATGGTTGAAGTGCTGATACCACTTGCGCTCGTCAACCTGGTTACCCGCGTAGAATATCTCCTTCTGGATCTGGAAGGGCTTGATCGGGTCGACGCCCGCCTGCTCCATGGCCTTGCAATTGATGGCGTTGTTCGACCCGCCGCGCGCGACGGGCGCTGCCGAGGCGGTCACCACGACGACGTCAAGCCCCGCCTCGGCGGCGGAGACGGCGGTGATAAGCCCGGAGGTGCCCGCGCCGACCACCACAACGTCAGCGGAGACCACATCGGCGATCATGCGCTCCTCGATCGGTTCCGGGGCGATTTCAAAGCTCCACGCGTGCTGGGCGACCGACGCGTCGTTCAACGCTGCGGTGGAGTCGGACGTGTCCGCGGTATCGGACATTTCCTTGACGGCTTTCTTGGCAGCTGGCGTCGTCTCTGCCGCCTGCGCCGACGTTGCGACGACACATGCGCCAACCGCGGCGGCCCCCGTCACGAATCCTCTCCTCGTCATGCTGGATGCGTCACGGAACTCTCTCGTCATGATGCGACCTCCTTCTCGGCGTCAACGATGGGCGCGGACAGACATCAGCAAGAGGTTCGATCGCTCGCCGTCCGCACCACCCATTGATGCGCAAACCGCTCTCACGGCGACACCCCCTGAGAGGGCTGATGGCCTTGCATACGGCCCTCCCCCGCAGAGGGCCACGCACCAAGCTGGGATAACGCGGCTTGTTCATGCCGCGTCTAAGAAGCGTGGCATGGGATGTCATCTCGCGCGGGGCGATGGAGACGACGGGCGTCAGCGTCCGCGCACCCACATCATGGCCGGTAACCCAGGACAACCGACAGGCCGCGCAGGCGTTCGACAGGATCGAAGCCCGCGCGGCCAGGGACAAGCGCTCGGGACGGCGGCACCCACCGCAGCAAGGAGCTCACCGACCACGAGGAGGCGGCCGAGCCCGGGCGGGGTCCGGCTCTACTTCTGCAGGTCCCACCACCCCTGTCAGATGCCGATGGTGAAGAACATCAACGTCCTCCCGGGAGTCCTTCCCTATGGGAACGGGCATCTCGAAAGTGACAGGCGAGGAGACTCGAGAGGCTTTCGGCCCCATCAATGACAGGTCGAAGAAGGTTCTTGGCTACGGGACGGTCAACGAGGTCTACCAGGAGATGCTGCACTCAACTTGACAATCCTCCGCGAAAGGCAGCGCCGAGCCAGTGAGGTGCAGCGGCCTCGCCATCTGATCACCATCACGAAGCGGGCAAGCATGGACGCAGATGCCCGGAAGTCCTACGTCTCCCCCGTCAAACCTCACGGCCGCCAAGCGGGACGAGCACGGGGGCGTCCCGCAGCGTCGGTTGGCCGTCTCCCCACAGCGCAGCCACTTCGGCGTGCAGGCGTTCATCTACGTGATCGAGCGCGTCCCCCGCGACGCGAAGAGCGGCCGTAACCCGCAAGAGTGCCCCACGCGCTGGGTCATCGACGACGCGCACACCTTATGCAGCGACGCGGGCGCGCTCTACCTAAACGACTACAACCGCCGCGTGCCCACCCCGACGTCGCGTTCACGCCACCGCTCTCGTCACGCGCACGCGACTTCGCCGACGCCTACCAACCGCTTGCTGGCCGTGACCTCATCGAGCCCGCCGAACTAAGGCCCTACCCGCGCTACCACTTTGAGCATGACACCGAGAGCTCCTTCTACTGCTCCGGGAACCTGCACGGCCGCATGCCCCACCTGCGCCGTCTGCGCTACTCGTGCCGCAACGCGCTCGCCAGCCTGCTGGAGTCCTACGGCAGCCACGCGCCCTCCGACGGCTGCGCAGCAATGGGCTGAGGGGCGACGGGCGACGCCTGCCCGTCGGCGCGGGCGAGCGCGCATTCCTTGTTTTTTAGCGCGTCCACACGGGCGACGTTTCGTCCACGTGTCTCCGGGGTATGGTAAGGAACCACTTCGCTAGGTTACGCGATCCCGCGCCGGCAGTCGCTCGTGCGGGACGACGCGGCCACGCGGTTCCCATCCCCTGTCATCGGAGGCCTTACGTGTCAGACAGCGTCCTGCAGCTGCTCATCGACTCGTTCCCCAAGATCATCCTGCCGGGGCTCGCGGTCACGATCCCGCTGACGCTGCTGGCGTTCGCCGGGGCGCTCGTGATCGCCGTCGTCGTCGCCCTCATCCAGTACGCGCGCGTGCCCGTGCTCTCGCAGGTCGCGCGCGTCTACATCTGGATCATCCGCGGCACGCCGCTGCTCGTGCAGCTGATGATCGGCTTCTACGGGGTGTCGGCGCTCGGCGGGGGCCCCGTGGACGGGTTCGCGGTCGCCGTGGCCGTCTTCGCCATCAACGAGGGCGCCTACTGCGCCGAGACGATCCGCGGCGCCATCGAGAGCGTGCCCCGCGGCCAGCTGGAGGCGGGATACTGCGCCGGGCTGAGCTTCATGCAGGTCATGTGGCACGTCGTGCTCCCCCAGGCGTTCCGCACGGCGTTCCCGGCGCTCGGCAACTCGCTGATCGGGATGATCAAGGACACGTCGCTGGCGTCCAACATCACCGTGACGGAGATGTTCCTCGCCACGCGCCAGATTGCCGGCAGAACGTACGAGTTCCTGCCGCTCTACCTGGAAGTTGCCGTCATCTACCTGCTGTTCTGCACCGTCATCACGTGGCTGCAGCGCGCGGGCGAGCGACGGCTCAACCGCTACGACCGAAAGGTGGCGTAGGCGATGGCGCTTCTTGAGGCTCGCGGCGTGCGCAAGTCGTTCGACGACCTGCGCGTGCTGGACGGCGTGGACCTGACCGTGGACCGCGGCGACGTCGTGTCGCTCGTCGGCCCCTCCGGCTCGGGCAAGACGACGCTGCTGCGCTGCGTCAACTTTCTCGAGCGCGCCGACGCCGGGACGCTCGTCTTTGACGGCGCGCGCCATGACCTGCACGACGCGCCGCGCCGCGACGTCGCGGCGATTCGCCGGCGCACCGCGTTCGTCTTTCAGGACTACAACCTGTTCGCGAACAAGACTGCGCTGCAGAACGTCACGCTCGGCCTCACCGTCGCGCGCGGGATACGCAGGGCGCAGGCCGAGGAGCTCGGCATGCGGATGCTGAAGCGCGTGGGCATGGCGGACCGGGCGGGACACTTCCCCTCGCAGCTCTCGGGCGGCCAGCAGCAGCGCGTCGCGATAGCGCGGGCGCTGGCGACGAGCCCGGACGTCATCTACTTTGACGAGCCGACCTCCGCGCTGGACCCGCAGCTCACCGGCGAGGTCCTGGACGTCATGCGCTCGCTGGCGCACGATGGCGTGACGATGGTCGTCGTCACCCACGAGATGGCGTTCGCGCGGGACGTCTCGTCCCGCGTCGTCTTCATGGAGGGCGGGCACGTCGTGGAGCAGGGCACGCCCGCCGAGTTCTTCGACCACCCGCGCGAGGCGCGCACCCGC
>CACZRK010000331.1 GCA_902783515.1 uncultured Coriobacteriaceae bacterium
GAGGGTATGCGCCCCATTATCCGTCATCGGCGCGGGAGGGACGGCCGGGCGGAAAATGATCCGCAAAACAGAAGATCTGCGCGCGGGACGTATGGCCGCAGGGCAGTTTGGCTATGATGAGAGCATATCTTGCCTGAAGGAGACCATCATGAGCGAACGTGACGGCGGGGGCGTCCCCCCGCATGACGAACGAGGAGCGACGCCCCTGACGGGCGGTGAGGCGGACGCCGAGCGCGTCGCGCGACGGGCGCCGACGTGGGCCCTCGCACTGCTTGACGTCCTGAACGGTGCCGGCCACGACGCCTACCTGGTGGGCGGCTTCGTGCGCGACGCGGTGCGCGGCGTGCGTGCCCACGACGTGGACATCGCCTGCGCGGCGCCCTGGGAGACCACCAAGCGCCTGCTCGTGGCGCACGGCTACACCGTGATCGAGACGGGCGTGAGGCACGGGACGATCTCCGTGCTGACGGGGGAGGCCGGCGAGCACCCGGTGGAGATCACGACCTTTCGCGAGGACGGCGCGTACAGCGACGGGCGCCATCCCGACGGCGTGCGCTTCGTCTCCTCCGTCGAGGACGACCTCGCGCGGCGCGACTTCACCATCAACGCGATGGCGTGGAACCCCGCGCGCGGCCTCGTGGATCCCTTTGGCGGTCGCGACGACCTGGCGCGCGGCGTCATCCGCGCGGTCGGTGACCCCACGACGCGCTTTCGCGAGGACGGGCTGCGCGTCCTACGCGGGATGCGGTTCGCCTCGAAGCTCGGCTTTGAGGTCGAGCCGGGGACCGCGGCGGCGATCCACGACTGCGCCGACGCCCTGGACGTCGTGGCGCCGGAGCGCAAGGGCGTGGAGTTTGACGGCCTCGTCGCCGGTTCGCACGCGCCTGAGGTCCTGCGCGCCTACACCGACGTCGTCACGCGGATGCTGCCCGAGATCGCGCCGATGGTCGGCTTTGACCAGAACAGCCGCTGGCACGTCTACGACGTCTGGGAGCACTGCCTGCACGCGCTTGAGCTGCTCGACCCGAGCGCAAGTCTCATCGTGCGCTACGCGACGCTGCTCCATGACATCGGCAAGCCCGAGACGTACACGCAGGACGAGCATGGGCACGGGCACTTCTACGGGCACGAGCAGGCCGGGGCCATCACGGCGCGCTCGGTCTTCCGCCGCCTGCGCTGGCGCTCCATCGACATGGACCACGCCTGCGTGCTCATCCGCGTGCACGACCGTCACATCGAGGCGACGCGCCGCGGCGTCCTGCGCACGCTCGCGCGGCTCGGCCGGTCCTACATCGGGGCGGACGTCATCGTGACCAGCATGTTCCGCGAGCTCCTCCAGCTCAAGCGCGCGGACACCGCCGCGCACGCCCCGTCCACGGTGGAGGCCCGCCTCGAGCAGCTTGACGAGGTGGAGCGCGTCTTTGAGCGGGTGCTCGCCGAGCGCGACGTGTTCCTCGTGCGCGACCTGGCCGTCACCGGCCGCGACGTCATGGCCTGCGGCGTGCCGCGCGGCCCCGAGGTCGGCGCGATCCTGCGCGATCTGCTCGGGTGCGTCGTAGACGGGACGCTGCCCAACGACCGCGAGGCGCTGCTGGCGGCGACGCGGGCGCGCGTGTCGGCCGCGGGCGCGTCGGCCCCCGCGGCATCCTGAGCACCGCCCCTCCGGGCGTCGTCCCGTCCCGACGTCGCATGACGACGGCGCGCACGACGCGAAGGGCCCGCCCTCCCCACGTCCGATCGGATGGGGGAGGGCGGGCTCTGTCATGTCGGCCTGCGGTCGACGCGACGGCGCGCTTCTGGGGTCGGGCGTGCGCGAGCGCCCGCGCCGCGGTGACGCTACTCGGTGGTGGTCGCCTTGCCTGACGCGGCCTCGTCGCCGAACATCTCGTCCAGCGTGTGCCACGCGAGCTCGGCGCACTTCACGCGCGACGGCATGTGGCTCACGTCCTTCAGGCAGGCGGCGTCGCCGAGCTCCTCAAGCGCGTCCTGGTCCTTCTCCTCGCCGCGCACCATGCGCTTAAAGAGCTGGCAGGCCTTCCGCGCCTCCTCGGGCGTCATGCCGATGACCGCGTCGGCCATCATGTCCGCCGACGCCTGCGAGACCGCGCAGCCGTGCCCCGTGAAGGCCGCCTCGGCGATGGTGCCGTCGTCGGCGAGGCGCACCTGGATCGTCAGCTCGTCGCCGCAGGTCGGATTCACCCCGTCATGCGAGCACGTCGGGTTCTCGATCGTGTACTTGTAGTCCGGGTTCGCGTTGTGGTCAAGCAGAACCGGCGTGTAGAGATCAGTCATTCCCATGGAAAACGCTCCAGACAAACTCGAGTGCGTTGCACAGCATGTCGATATCACGTGCGTCATTATAAAACGCGATGGACGCCCGGCAGCACGTCTGCATGCCGAGCCACGCGAGCAGCGGCTGCGCGCAGTGATGCCCGACGCGGATCGCGACGTGCTTGACGTCGAGCAGCGCGGCGACGTCGTGCGGGTGGATGCCCTCCACGTTGAAGGAGACGACGCCGACGTGCTTCGCCGGGTCATGCGGGCCGATCAGGCTGACGTGCGGGTTCTCCGCCAGCCGTCGGTACAGGTAGTCCACGAGCTGGCGCTCGCGCGCCTCAAGCGCGTCGCGGCCCTTGTCCTCAAAGTAGGAGAGCGCGACGCCCGTCGCATGGATGCCCGCGGCGTCCTGCGTGCCGGCCTCGAACTTCATCGGGAGCGGCGCCCAGACGGCGTCCTGCTCGGTGACCGAGTCGATCATCTCGCCGCCGGTCAGGAACGGCGGGAGGCTCTCGAGCAGAGAGCGGCGCGCCCACAGCACGCCGATGCCCATCGGGCCGAGCGCCTTGTGACCGGAGAACGCGAGCACGTCGCACCCGAGCTCCTTGACGTCCACGCGGATGTGCGGGACCGACTGCGCCCCGTCCACGACCATCACGGCGCCCTGCGCGTGGGCGCGACGAGCGAGCTCGGCGATCGGGTTCGTCACGCCGAGCACGTTGCTCACGTGCGCGCAGGAGACGATCTTGGTGCGCTCGTTGATCTTGGCGTCCATCTCGGAGACGGGTATCTCGCCCTCGTCGTCAAGGTACAGGAAGACGAGCTTCGCCCCCGTCTTGCGGCAGACCTGCTGCCACGGGATGAGGTTGGAGTGGTGCTCCATGATGGAGATGCACACCTCGTCGCCCGGCTTCAGCAGCTGCTCGCCGAGGGTCTGCGCGATCAGGTTCAGCGACTCCGTGGCGTTGCGCGTGAAGATGACCTCGGCCGGGTCGGACGCCCCGATGAAGCTCGCCACGTGCCGGCGCGCGGCGTCGATGGCCTCGGTCGCCTTCACGGAGACGTCGTACAGGCCTCGCAGAGGGTTGGCGTTCATGGTCTCGTAGAAGGTCTTCTGCGCCTCGATCACGGACGCCGGGCGCTGGGCCGTCGCCGCGCTGTCAAGGAAGGCGAGGTCCGTCCTCGCCGCCAGCAGCGGGAAGTCGGCCTTGTAGGGGTTCGTGACGATGGCGTCGTCAGGCGTTGCGTTTGCTGCCATGCTTACTCTCCCTCGCGCACGAGATCTTGAATGTCACGCGCGGCATCCTCGCCCAGCGTGCGCCGTGCGACGCCGAGGGCGGCCTCGCGGGACACGGCGGTCGGGGCGCCGACGACGGCGGCGTCCAGCACGGCGCGTGAGAACAGCGCCTTGCAGTCCTGCTCGTCAAGGCCGCGCGAGCGCAGGTACGCGAACTGCTCGTCGCTGATGGAGCCGATCGTGGCACCGTGGTTGCCCACGACGTCGTCCTCGTCGCACAGGATGACGGGCAGCGACTTATTCACGACGTCCTTGCCGGCGAGCAGGACGGTCTCGTTCTCGTTGCCCTCGGCGCCCTTGCAGCCCCGCTTGAGGTCGATGACGTCGCGCAGCGTCTTGCTCGCGCGATCCGCGAGGATGCCGTAGGCGTCCAGGCGCGCCTCGCTCTTGCGGCCGCGCAGGCGCAGGTCGTACGACAGGTCGATGACGTTGTCGCCCATGCCCACGTAGCGGGTGTCAACCGTGACGCGCGAGCGAAAGCCGACGTTCTCGGTGCGCAGGCCGACCGCGGAGAGCCCGCCCCCCAGCAGGAAGGTGCGCACGTCGACGGCGGCGTCGTCGGCCAGGCTGACGCCCATGTCGCACAGGAACTGGCTCGCGTCGGAGACGGCGCCGTACACGAACACGTGGGCGCGGGCACGCTCGCCGAGGTCAAGGCGCAGGCGGCTGCCGACGGTCGCCTGGGCGTCCTCGTCGGTGCGCGCGCAGACGACGACCGTCACCTCCGCGTCATGGCACACCGTCACGAGCGTGTCGTCCACGGCGCCGGTGCCGGGCTCCACGGTGATCTCGACGGGCGCCTCGGGCGTCACGCCCGAGGTCACGACGACCTCGTCGGTGGTCGTGGCCGCGCGGGCGAGCCAGTCGGAGGCCTCGGGGCCCATGCCGCCGGGGATCCGCTCGA
>CACZRK010000332.1 GCA_902783515.1 uncultured Coriobacteriaceae bacterium
GCAACCGACCCGGCGACCGTCTCGACGACTGAGGGGGCCGCGGGTGCCGCGTCCAGCGCGGCGGACTCGCAGCAGGACGCCCTGCTCGCGACGACCGCGACGGGCGACGTGCAGATCCTGTACGAGCCGGGCGATGCGAACGCCGAGGGCGGCGGCCTGCACTACGTGTACAGCGTGCCGGACGACACCAGTAGCGAAAAGCTCTACCTGTACTGCATGAACAACAGCGCGCACTGGCCCCATGCCACGCCGGGCATCGGCAGCGTCCCGGACTACACGCTCGGGTACCTGACGCCGAGCATGTTCTCGTCCGAGGCGGACTACGAGGCGTGCATGGCCAAGCTGAAGGCCATCCTGTACGCGGGCTACCCCTACAACGGGATGGGCTACTACACGGAGGTCGCGGACGACCAGGCGCAGAGCGTCACCGGGGACGAGTTCAACCAGATGCTCGTGCCCCCGGCCAACATCGCCGCCGACTTCCCGGACACCGCCGGCAGCACCACGTTCACGTGGAGCGACTACACCGACGCGGCAAAGATGGCCATCGCCAGCCAGTTCCAGATGGAGGTCAGCGAGTACTTCCCCCGTGCGGGGCAGCCGGTCAAGACGACCCCCTCCGGCCTCACGTACTCTCAGATCGTGAACTCGACGTACTACAAGGCGATCAACAGCATGATATACGCCGTGTACAAGGGCGATGGCAGCACCCCGATGCAGGCGTGGGACGCCATGTACGCGGGCAGCACGACCCTACTCACGAGCGCGCAGGCGTACGACCAGACGCAGCATGCCATCTGGGTCGTGCTGCACGACTACGGCGTGCCCGAGAACACGCTCACGCCGGACTACATCGCCAACGAGCCGCTCGCCAAAGAGCTCTATGAGAACGCGAGCGCGAGCGCCGTGCTGGACAGCGAGCCCTCCGACGCCGACGTGACGATCACGGGCGACGCCCAGTTCACCTACGACGGCGCGACGGGCACGTGGCGCACGGGTGAGCTCACGCTCACCGGCCCGGCGAACTACCACGGCTCCTACGCGTTGCAGCTGCCCGACGGCGTGTCCGCGCACACCGCGACCGAGGCGAACGTCACGACGCTCAGCTCGGGCGACACGTTCTACCTGGCGACGTCCACCAAGCCGACCGCGGAGGTCGCGCTGTCCGCCACGGCGGGCATGACGTGGTTCGAGGAGGTGCGCCAGTACTCGCCGACCGCGGCGGCGAGCGACGGGAAGAACTTCCAGCACATGATTGGCGCGCTCATCCACAAGAAGACGGTCGCGACGTCGCTGGCCGTGCAGCCGGCGACGGAGGGGGACCTGACCGTCTCCAAAACGGTGGCGGGCGAGACCGGCTCTGCGGCGAGCTTCGCGTTCACGGTCACGCTCGGCGACACGAGCGTCTCCGGGACGTACGGCGACATGACGTTCCAGGCGGGCGTCGCGACCTTCAGCCTGACGGACGGCCAGAGCGTCACCGCGCGCAACCTGCCGGTGGGGACGACCTACACCGTGACGGAGGCGCTCACCGACGACCAGAAGGCGCTGTACTCGCCGATGGTGATCGACGCGAGCGGGGTCATCACGCAGGGCGAGACAGCGACGGGCGCCATCCAGACGAACGCGACGGCGGTGGCGGCGTACACGAACGTGCGCGGCTACAGCCTTGCCGTCGGCAAGACCGTGACGGGCGACGCCGCGGAGCCGACGGAGGCGTTCCCGCTCACGATCACCCTGACGAGCGCGGACGGCACCCCCGTGAGCGGCGACGTCGCGTACGTGGGCGGCGTCGCCGACGGCGTCTCCGGCGTGACGGCGCCGGCCTCCGGGACGCTCACGTTCGTTGACGGCAGCGCGACGATCAGCCTGTCCCACGGGCAGGTGATCGTGCTGGAGGGTATTCCCGCCGGCACAACCTACGCCGTCGCCGAGGCCGGCGCCGCCGACGCCTCGGGGGCGCGCGGTCACCTACACCGACGCCGCCGGTCGCGTGTTTGACGTCACGACGAGCGACACGGGCGGCGGGACCCTCAGCTCAAACGCGAGCGTGACGGTCACGAACGCGCTGCAGACCGGCGAGCTCCAGATCCTGAAGCGCGTGGAGGGCGAGGTCGGCTCCACGACGAGCTTCTCGCTCACGGTGACGGTCGGCGGGAGCGCCGCCGGCCTCACGTGCACGCTTGACGCCGTCACCACGTCCGACGGCGACGCGACGGGGTCCTCGACGCCGGTGACGTTCGCGA
>CACZRK010000333.1 GCA_902783515.1 uncultured Coriobacteriaceae bacterium
CTTCTCGACGTCATCGGATTGCGCGCGGCAGACACGAGCGTGCGTGCCCTCCCATCCGCGCTTTCCTGCCACGGTAGCAGATCACCCGGACGTCGCCACGGCGCTCGCTCGGATGGGGGCGCATGCACACAGTCACGATCGAGGCGGACGAGGCCTCACCGTCCCTCCGCCGCGGAGCGCGCGGCCCGTGAGCGCAGCGCCTTCCTGATGCGCAGCACGACGTAGACGGCCGTCGTCAGCGTGTAGATCACAAGCGCCAGCTGCGCCGACGCCGACCCGTGCCCGAGGAACGCCGATCGGCCGAGGGCGAGCAGGATGTGCGCGTACAGCAACGCGACCATTGCGTACGACAGGCGCTGGATGGGCTTCCACACGCGATACGGCATGCGCACGCGCAGCACGTGCAGGGACGTGACGGTCAGCAGGACGTAGACGACGACCAACAGGATCGCCACGACGATGGACGCCGCCATGCCCGGGTGCGACAGGAACACTCGAGAGAAGTGTGGCAGGTACGAGGGCAGGAACACGATCGTGTGACCGAGCGCCAGGATGAACGAGAGGATGGAGAGCTCGGCGCGGATCGGCTGTAGCCTGCGGCGGGCGGCCGACTGCTCGTCAAGGACGCCGATGAACATGACGAGCGCAAGAAACGCGCACGAGAGATACGCCTTCTGCATCACGTCGACGACGACCTGCGCGCCGGCGACGTACATTCCCGCGAGACGATACCAAAGGTGCGCCACCACCAGCGCGAGGGCGACGAGATAGAACGGGACGGGATGGCGCCTGAGCGCGCCGCCCAACGGGAACGCAACGATCAGGGCGATTGCGGCGCTTATGAGCGCGCTTACGAGGTCTGCTCCCACAGTGAGTCTCCATTCGCACGGCATTGTCATGTCGAGACGGTCGGCGACGCGTCGGGCACATTGAGCGCGTCAGGCGCGCTACGCACGTCGGACACACGTCTGGCGCGTGCCATCCGTCCCGCATCCGTTGACGACCGTCGACGACGCCGTGCGGCGCCCTGGGGAGCAAGGCCTCCGGCCATACGAATTGCGTAACCTACTTCTATAGTGTGTAGATGTGCAATCACAACTATCGAAAAAACTTCTCCATATAGTAGCAGGATCAGTGCGTCCGTGTCGCCACTTCCCGCCCGCTTCCGTCAACGGCGGAGGCGTCCGCATGCGGGTGCATCGTCGCTGGCGTCAGGTTCGCATCGGACGCGCGCCACGTCCGTCAGACCCGCGTGCCCTCGATCATGTCAAGCAGCTCCTGCCTCGTGTGCACGCCTGTCTTGACGTAGACATGCCGGATGTGCGACTTGGCCGTGTTGAACGAGATGTGCAGCTCATCGGCGATGTAGTTGATCGTACGCCCCTTTGAGAGGAGGAACAGGACGTCGCTCTCTCGCTCTGACAGATGGTACTCGTCGACGACGGCGTTGCACTTGCGCGTCCACAGCCCCTGACGACGGTCGGGCTCGCCCTGCCCGCCATCGCCGCGCTCACCGTCGGCACCAGGCGCAGCGGGGCCGTCATCCCGCCCCTCGTCGCCGGATCCGCAGTCATGGGCGCCCCAGGACATGTCGACGTCAACGACGTCGGGCGCGCGTCGGACATCGTCCGTGCGGGCGGCGCCGTCCACCACGCTGGTCGACACCGACCACGTGGATGCGCGCGCCTCGTCGCTGCGCGTGCGCATGTGCAGCACGAGGCTCACGGTGCGGTCGTTGAAGATGAGAAGCGAGATGACAAGCAGCACGAAGCTCGCCGAGACCGTGACCGTCATTGGGGCCATGGGACCGATCGCGTCATACCCGTGCTGCAGCAGAAACAGGTCACAGAACCAGCCCACGGTCGTCCCGAACGCGGACGCCCCGCGGCCGACGCCGTACACGCGCACGGCCGAGCGCCCCGTCACATAGGACACGTTCGCGAGCAGGCACCAGATCATCATGATGAACAGCGCGTAGCCGATGCCGATGAGCGTCCCGCCGATCCGCCCCATGCCGTCGCCGAAGAGCGGGATGACGACCAGGCCAACGAGCAGCATCAGGATAATGGGGTAGTACAGTCGGCTGAAGTCAAAGTTCTCGCCCATCGACGCCGCGACGACGTAGACGAGCAGACAGACCGAGCCCGTGCCGGCGACGATGTCTCGTCCGCTCGCGCCCAGCTCGCCGCCGCTCGTGAGGGCGGTCGCCCCGTGCGTCAGGCCCGCGATGACGGACAGCACGGCGATGCCGATCACGAGGCGCGGGAAGAAGCCGCGCGGCAGCATCTCGATCGCCTCGCGCGCGGGACGCCGCACGAAGACGCCCTCCGGCTCCTCGTCAAGCGTCACCGTGAAGAGCACGGCAAGCGTCGGCAGGCACGCCATGAGGAACATGTCCATGCCGTGCGGCGCGCCCACGACAGCAAAGTACAGCAGACTCGCAAGCACGAACGAGAGCGCGGTGTACATGACGGCCCGCCGCGAGGACACACGCGCGTACACGGACCCGAGTCGGAGCGCGACAATCGACGTCCCCATCCCCGTGAGCACGCACCCGACGATGAAAAGCGGGTCGGACGTGCCGTTCTCCACGCGCAGACGCACGACGAGCGTGGCGATCGATGCGAGCGCAGCAAAGCAGAGCGTGGCGAGGCGACTCTCCGTGACGCGCGTGAACGCGCGCTCGAACACCGCGGCGAGCACGAGCATGACGACGAGCGCCGAGGTCGAGTAGAGGTACATCGTGAACGTCATGTCCCCGCTCGTCGGCGCTGACGGCGGCACGAGCATGGCGCTGCTGTAGCACAGCCAGATCCACGCGTAGTAGCAGCCAAACCCAAGGAAGCACAGGATGGGGAACTGCTCGTTCAGCGTCAGCGCAAGACGCGCGAGCTGGCGCGAGCCGCCGACGGTGATGTCGTGAAGCCCGTCGTCGGCAGGCGGTCTCGACGAGACAGCCCCCTCGGTCGATGCGTTTCCCCGTACCATGCAGCATCCCCCTTGCCGGGGCGACAGCATCCGCCGCAGACGTCCCGGTCTATCACCCTCGCCCCTTTGACGCGATCGCGCGGCCACGGTCAGTGGCGGACGCCCGTCCGCCTGACCTACACGGCCACGCCAACTCGAACGATACCATTTTGGGGCGATGCGAGGACAAGCCGCACGCTCGATGACGGGGTCGTCATCGGGGGGTACGGGCGCACCTTATCTCGTCAGCTCCTCCAGCTCGTCCACGGTTGCACGCTCCTCCGCGACCAGGCCGCGCGTCAGGCAGGCGACGCCGTGATAAAAGTCAGTCTTGCAGTTCGCGTCGATGGCGCGGGCAAACATGGGCAGCCAGTTGGCAAGGTGCTCCGTGAAGAAGCCCCGCTGTCGCTCCACGAGCTCGCGCACGCGCGCGTCATCGCCGGCATCTGCCGCCGCAGCCATCCGCTCGATCATCGTCGCCATGAACTGCAGCTCAAAGCCAATATGATCCTCGGGCGTCGTGTTGTCGGCGGGCAGGTCCAGGCCCTCGGCGCGGTAATACGCCAGCGCACCGTCGCGCGCGTCCTGCATAAGCAGGTGGTCCTCGCTCGTGAAGACGCTCTCGTAGGGCGGCGCAGTGATGGTCTCGTAGTGACCGGCGCCCAGGAAGGTGCGTGCGTAGTCCACGGCGATCTCCTGCCGGGTGCCGAGATCACGGTGACGCAGATACTCGTTGATGAGCCCGTAGCCGCGCCCGATCTCACCTTCAGCGTCGGCCGGCAGCGGCGTCTGCGCCATCGTCTGGATCTGCTCATCGGTCGGCTCGTACAGAAACAGGCTCGCCAGAAACCTGTAGAAACCCTCGCGCGCCTCGCACGACGCCGTCACATCCTGCTTCAGAGCCTCGTCCATCGCGTCTCGTCCCCCCAGGTTTAGTCTTCACCATCGTCACATCTGCCCACACCATCCACCCCGCAGCCGCGCTGACGCGGAAACACGGGGGCGGCAGGCCCCGAGTAGAGTCGGCGACGCGATGTCCTCGCGACGCCGCACGGCCTGCCGCCCCGTCCCGTCGCACACCCGTCAGGGAGCGCCCGGGCATGCGTGCGTCCTACGCGTGATACCCCAGATCGTCAACGTCCTGCCACTCGCCGGACATCTTCGTCATGATGTAGCGCGTGACCGGTGCGTTGCCCTCGTCCTTGAGCGCGTGAATGTCCGCGTCGTCATACTTCGCGAGCTCCTTGCTCGCGTCGGACTCGGGATCATCAAGATCACCGAAGAAACGGGCGCCGGCCGAGCAGCTCTTCACGCACGCGGGCAGCTCGCCCTTCGCGACGAGGTCGTTGCACAGCGTGCACTTCTCGACGACGTTCTTCGCGCTGTTGTACGTGCGGACGTCATACGGGCAGGCCGGGATGCAGGTCTGGCAGCCGATGCAGGCATCCTCGTCGATCAGGACGATGCCCGTGCCGTCCTCGCGGTAGGCCGCGCCCGTCGGGCAGACCTCGATGCACGGGGCGTTCTCGCACTGCTGGCACATCGTCGGCAGCGCGTAGTACGTCATGTCCGGGTACTCGCCGAACGGCCCCTGCATGAGGACGCGGTTCCAGTTGATGCCGAGGTCCACGTCATTCTTCGCCTTGCAGGCGATTTGGCAGGCATAGCAGCCCGTGCAGCGGTCGATGTTCACCACGATGCAATTACGCGCCATAATCGAACACATCCTCAGTCGGGTCGGAGGGCTCGGGCATCCACGGGGCGAACTGCTCAGGCTTCGTCCACACCATGCTGTCCACGTCATCAGCGCTCGGGCTCACCTTCACGGTGAAGCCACGCAGCGTGTACGTGCCGTACTCGGGGTTGTAGGGCGGATCGTTCTTGGTGAGCACGTTGATGTTGAAGATCTTGTAGGCCGCCTCGGGGTCAGTGTCCAGCAGCTCGGGCGCCCAGAAGCGCTCTTGGTACACGACGCCCTTCGGGATGCGCGTGGTCACCTTCGCCTTGCCGTGCGTCTTGCCGCGACGGCTCTCCAGGTCAACCCACTCGCCGTCCTTGATGCCGTAGGTCTCGGCGTCGGCCGGGTTGATCCAGCACTCGGGCACCGGATACATCTCGCGCAGGTACGGGATGTTGCGCAGCGTGCCGTGGTGATACATCGGCAGACGACCCTCGGTGAGCACGAGCGGGTACTCAGTGTCGGTCAGCGGGGACTCGGCCGGCTCCTCGTAGTAGCACAGCGGCTCGTAATCCTCCGAGGCGGGCTCCATCTCGAAGTGCTCCTCCTCATTGCAGTGCGCCCACGGGAAGCCCGTGCGACCGAGGATGATGTTGGACTCGCAGTAGACCTCGCACTTCTTGGACGGCGTGCCAAAGCCCTTGGGCTTGCCGGTCTCCTCGTCGGTCTGCAGGTAGACCTGGTAGGTCCGGTACTCCTCCGGGGTGCACCAGGTGATGACACCCTGCTTGCAGGCATCCTCCCAGCTCATGTCCAGCTTGTTCATGAGCAGGCCGATGCGCTCCTTCTCGTTCTTGTACATCGGGATGCCATTGACCTTGTCCTTGTCAAAGGCGTCGGCGCAGTGCTGGTTGCCCAGCTCGGCGCACTTCTGGACGATCTGCGTCCAGATGATGCCCTCCTCGACCGTCTCAAACAGGTGCGTGACGGCCTGACGGATGACGACAGTGTTGAGCTGCGGGATCGGGAGGTTCGTCTCGAGCCACTCGGTGCAGGGCAGCAGCAGGTCGGCGCAGAGCACGGAGAAGGCGGTCGGGTACATGTACACGTGCACGATGTAGTCGAGCTTCGGGGTGAGCTTGTCCAGGCAGCTGGAGTTGCCCAGCACGACGTGCTTGTTGCCGGAGCGCTCGATCCACATGTGGATCTGGTACGGGTCGCCGTCCTCCACGGCCTTGAACACGGTGGGGATGTGTGCCATGTCCCAGTCCAGCAGGCCCTTGTGCTCAACGGTGCCCAGGCGCTTGAGCGTCATCTCCTTGGAGAGGAAGCGCGGCGTGTTCGGGATCTGGTCGCGCGCCGGGCAGCCGGCGAACTTCTGGAGCATGGTGCCTGGCTTCTCGACGTTGCCCATCAGGTACTCGAGGTTCAGGCAGCCAAGCGCGTTCTGCTGCGACTGCGCGTACTGGTCGATCGCGACGCCCTGCATGATGCCGGACTGGCCATCGGGGTCGGTGTAGATCTCCAGCGCCTTCTCGATCTGGTCGGCATCGAGCCAGCAGACCTCGGCGGCCTTCTGGAGCGTCCACTCGTCGCAGGACTCCTTGAGCAGCTGTCCGCCCGTCTTGCAGGTCAGGCCATTCACCTCGTACTCACCGAAGAGCGCGGGCTTGAGACCCTCGTTCATCGGGTACTCCACCACGACGGGCTCGCCCTTCTCCGGGTCCCACACCACGTAGTCGGTGTCGGAGCCCTCCAGGCCGGCCTCGGTTGCCTTGAGCGTCAGACGCGTCTCGGGGTTCACGAGATATGGCATGTTCGTCCACGTGCTGCAGAAGTCGACGTCATACTTCTCGTTGTCCAGGATCCACTTCGTCCACGCGAGCACGAGCGCCGCATCGGTGCCGGGGCGAATCGGGAGCCACACGTCGGCCTTGGCGGCGTCGATCGTGAAGCGCGGGTCGATGACCACGGTCTTCAGGCCCTGCGGGCGATTGCGCAGCTCGGCGAGAGCACGGCCACCGGTGGCGACGGACGAGTTGGACGGATCGGTGCCCCACAGCACGAGGCTTGTCACGGCGCTGTCGGTGTAGTAGTAGTCCCAGCCGTTGGAATCGGAGAACGACAGGTTGTTCGGCTTGCCCAGGCCGTTGGACAGCTGCGAGGCGGCCATGCGCGGCAGGTAGCACTGCGCGCAGCCCGGCTCCCACACGTTCGGCGTCCCGATGGCCTCGCCGAAGCGCTTCACGTTCGAAAAGTGCGGGTTACCGCCACCGCCCGTGGAGACCATGATGGACTCGGCGCCGTACTTGTCGGTGCACTCGTTCACGTGCGTGGCGACCTCGGTGAGGGCCTCGTCCCAGGAGATGCGCTCCCACTCGTTCGACCCGCGCTCGCCGACGCGACGCATCGGGTACTTGTTGCGGTTCGGGTGGTAGAGCGCCTGGATGCCCGCCATGCCCTTGGCGCACACGCCGCCCATGCTCATCGGGCTCTCGGGGTTGCCCTCCAGCCTGACGACGCGACCGTCGCGGACATGCGCGATGACCGCGCAGCTTGCGATGCAGGCGCGGCACGAAGTCTTAACGAGCTTCTCCTCCCCTGCCTCGGCGGCGCGGGCGGGATCGGCCTTCACCAGGCTGTCCGATACCCCGATGCCAAGAGCCGCAACCGCGCCCATTGCCGCCGTCGCCTTCACGAAGCTGCGACGTGTCATGGTAGTTTGCGCCATGAGCCTCCTCCTTCTCACGTTTCTTCCGTGCTGCGGCCGTTTGCGCGGCCGCCCTCCCCCTTACAGGGACGTCGCGAGCACGCCGAGCATGCGCTCCCCAGCGTCAGTCGTGTGCCAGGCGCCGTCCCAGACAAGGCCCTCGATGCTCTCCAGCCTGGAGATGAAGTAGCTCGGATAGACCCGCTTGGGGTCCGTCAGCGCGGGGTTTCCCGCCAACGCGCACTCGACGTCCCGCCGCGAGGCGCCTCCCTCGTCCGAGTCGCAGGTTGCGAGCACGAGCGCGTAGGCGTCCGCATAGCCCGCCGGCTCGCCCGCGAGCAGGGTCTCAAAGCGCCCGACCGGGTCAAACGCCGCGAGCACCTCGCGTCCCTCCTCGGTGATGCGCACAAGCACGTCGACCGGCTGGTCCTGAGCCTGGGCGGCGACCTCGCCCGTTGCCACGGTGGTCGGCTCGCTCGACGCCTCGTCGGCCCCGCCCGCCTTGGAAAGCGGGCTGCCGCACGCTCCCTCCGTGGCCTCGGGGACCTCGATCGTCGCGATGCCACCGGTGCGCACCAAGATGCCCAACAGCGTATGCGGGCCCTGCGTGCTCTCCGCCACGCTCGGAAGCGCGCTGAGCTCCTCCTCAACCTCGCGATAGGGACGCGCGTCAGCAGCGTCAACGTCACATGCCCGGAGCGTGTCGAGCAACGCGTGTGCAGTCCCGTGGTTTGAGGCGATCGCCTCGTACGTGCGCTTATAGGCGTCCGGACCGCTTGGGTGCCCCGAGGCTTTCGTCATCGACGCCACGCCATCTGGGCGATCGTCATCGTTGCGCGTCATCCCCATGGCGCATCCCTCCCTGACAGCTCCCCATCCCCTTGAGCGCTGCTACCGTACGGGATGCCGTCATCTCCCGAAACGTCCATAGTTCGCGATTTGGCGACGGATCAAGAACGACGCTGGTAGAGAACCGAATTCGCACGACCGCTACGAGAAGCGCTCGACATGGCGAGACGGGGCATCACCCATTATTGGTGCCATCAGCCAACGTACCCCCGCGACACCCATCAGGCAGAGCTGGTGGTTGCTGCCGCGTAGACATGCGCAACCGGATCAACAACCGTCTGCTACCGAGGCGTGCTACCGAACAGCAATGCGTATCCAACCGTCATAACCCCGTCGCCCTTGGGCGTCTACGTGCGCGAACGCCGCCCTGGCTAGGCTTATGCACCCTTTACACGCGCATCTCCTACGCGCGCATGCCCTGCTCGACGAGGTCGATCAGCTCCTGCTGCGAATGCACGCCCAACTTGGCGTACACACGCTTGACATGCGTCTTCGCCGTGTTGTAGCTGATCGTGAGCTCCTGCTGGATGTGCGAGGCGTTGCGCCCATGCGCGAGCAGGTCGCAGACCTGGCGCTCGCGCGAGGTGAGCCCCGCCGTCGCCGCAAGGTCATCCACGCTGCGGGCGAACAGGGCGGCGCGATCCGGCGTCGCCACGTCAGGGGCGCTGACCGGCCGGGGAGGCTCGATGCCGCGGATCGTGTCGGCGAACGAGAAGCCGCGCATGCCAACGAGGGCGTAGGCGAACAGCGCGAGCACGATTGCGGCCGTCACGGTTGCCGGGGCGTCCGGCGTCGTCAGGGCGAGCGCGTTCAGCGCGTGGCCGAGGTCAGCGCCGAAGAACGTGCCGCCGCTCGACGCGACGCTGCCGTAGGAGAGGATGAGATAGCTCGCCGATCGGTTGCGCGCGCACATTGCGGCAAGGGCGAGCCACGTGAGGATCTGGAAGCACCTGCTCCCGGCGTTGAGCAGCCCGTTGGCGACGCCGGCGCGCAGGACCCACGTCTGCGTCGTCGCGAGCAGACCGGCGACGACGAGACATGCGGCGACCGCGAACAGGGCATCGTCGCGCCCCGGCCTGTCACCCGAGACGGCAAACCAGGCGGCGACCGCGCCCGTCACGACGAACTGGATGGGATCGACGAGCGGCGTGTACGCGACGCTGCCCAGCGCGAGCGCGAGGCCGAAGGCCGCCGAGAAGATGACGATGAGGACGAAGACGGGCGCCGTGGGTCCCACGAACGACCGCGGGTTCGCGAGCGCGAGCTCGTCGGCGTGCGATCCAGCGGCAAGTTCCCTTGCGAGCGGGGCGGCGGGACCCCACGTGAGGAGCAGCGCCACCATCGAAAGCGCTGAGAGGGCAACGACCGCCGCCGCATAGCCGTGATGCGGCATGAGCCAGCTTATGAGCATCGCCGCCAGTGAGCCGAGCGCAAGGCTCACCGCAAGCCCCCGTGTCGCGCCGACCCGGCAGCACGCGAGACCGAACAAATACGTGACCCAGCAGCCAGCCAGCGCATGCATGACGAGCCCGACCGTGACGGCGAGCGGTGAGGTGCGCCACGCGAGCAGCACGACCGCGCCGACGGCCTCAAGGCAGAGCGCGACGACCGACAGCGGGCGAACGGCGAGCACGCGTGGCCGACGGCGCGACGCGAGCGCGACGAACGGCGGCAGGATGATCCCGACCGCAGTCTGCAGTTCACGCGCGAGCGGAAAAGCGACGCTCGTCTGCGGGAAGACGCCCACGTTGAGCACCCAGGTCTCGAGCAGCATGATCGCGGCCACGACGCCGCACAGGACCGTGACGCGACGACGCTCGGCCGCCCCCATCTCATGCGACAGAGTCCCGGGCCGGGCGCTCCCCCTGTCTCTGCCAACCATCGCATGTCCCACGATGTCGCCGGTCCGTCTCGCCATGCCCCGCCGTGCTCCTCATGCTCGCGCCCCACCCCGGCCTCGCGACGCATGCGGCGCCGCTGCCAAACGGAGACCGACGTGACCGTCTGGATTGGTACGGTACGTCAGCTCATGATACCGGCCCACGTGATCCGGTCGTCCGCCATGCCTGAAAACGGTCGGGCAAACGGAACAGGGTCGTGAGAACGGGAGGCCTTGCCGGGACGGAAACGCACGTTCGGGAGGGTTTCGCGGGGGCGCAGGCACAGCTTCGTGCGATTGGGAGACCCCGCGCGCCGATGACGGTGCGGGAGCTCGCTTGTAAGTCTCCCATTCGTGCGAACCTGTGCCGAAAGTGCTCCCGAACGTGCGTCTGCACGAACGGGAGCACTCCGATTCGCGCGGGACTGTCCCGGCGGCCCGCCCAGATGCTCCCGTTCGCACAGGACTGTCCCACCCGCCCGCGCGAACCCTCCCGAACGCCGGAATCCGTACCCGCCCGCGTCTCTCCCCGCGCGCACGCAAGGGACCCGCGAGCCACATGGCCCACGGGTCCCCTGGTGCTCACACTATCGTCGCGTCCGCGTCACGCTCGCGTCCGCGCTCACGCGGCGCTACTCGCCCGCGATGCCCAGCACGGCCTGACGCGCCTCGGTCATCGTGTGACCGCAGGCAAGGCCGGGGAAGAGCTCCGGGTAGGCGCCGTTGAAGAACGAGCCGGAGCAGTCGCCCGCGGCGTACAGGCCCTCGATCGGCTTGTTCTTGCGGTCGATGACCTGCATCTTGTTGTTGATCTTCAGGCCGTCGCCGGTCGTGAGGATCGTGCCGCCGAACCACACGCCGTAGTACGGCGGGGTATCCAGCGTGGAGAGACGGAAGGCGTCCTTGCCGTAGTCCTCGTCGACACCCTTGTTCGCCAGCTCGTTGTAGCGCTCCACGGTCTTCAGGAACTCGTCGACCGGCAGGTGCAGACCCTCGGCGAGCCCCTCGAGCGTGTCGGCCTTCACGAGCGTGCCGGCGTCGGCCATCTGGTCAAAGATGCCGCCCTCCTCCATGAACTTGTCCTTCATGAGGATCGTCATGCTCGCGCAGCCCAGCTCGTCAAAGCGCACGACGTCGTCGCAGAACGTGCCGTCCCAGACGGTCGCGGAGATGCCGTTGGTCTGGTTGCCCTCGCTGTAGACGTGCCACTCATAGGGGCCGCTCTCGTTCATGAAGCGCTTGCCCTCGCGGTTCACGCGCAGGAAGGGCTGCGAGCCGGGGTTGAACTGGCCCTCGTGCGGGAATTTCCAGCCGCCGGTCTCGTCGTCGCGGACGAAGCCGTTCGGCGTGTCGGGCTCGGTCACGCCGCGGTCCCAGATCATGCCGCAGGGCTCCACGTCGCGCGTGGCGCCCGCCCACAGGCCTGCCTTGATGCCCATGCCGGTGTTGGGCGTCCAGCCGCCCTGCGCCGTCGTGGTGCGGACGAGCAGCGGGTTCAGCGCTTCCAGCATCTCGTAGTTGCCCGCGTAGCCGCCGGTCGTCAGGATCGTGTTCTTGGCGTTCACCTGCACGAAGCCGTCGGGCGTCGCGAAGATGGCGCCGGTGACGGGGCCGTCGCCCTGCCGCACGAGCTCGACGAGGTCGTAGTTGTAGCTGACCTCGTGGCCCTGCTTGGAGATGTAGTCCTCCAGCAGCATGTTGCGCGGGGTCTTGGCGACGTCCTCGGCCGTATCCTTGCGCGCGACGAAGTTGTGCTGGGTCGGGGCGCAGTAGTAGCCGCAGCCGCCGACACCGCCCTCCTCGCCGGTGTTCGTCTCAAAGTAGACGTCAAAGCCGTAGCCGTCCATGATCTTGACGAGCCAGTCGCTCATCTCGGCCGACTTGTCGATCCAGACCTTGATGACGTCCTGGTCGGCCTTGCCGTTCGTGTAGCGCTCGATCTCGTTGAGCAGGAACATCGGGTCGGCCTGCTTGCCGGCCTCGATGCACTGCGTGGAGTTGCAGACGCCGTACCAGTTGCGCGTCGTGCCCAGCACGCCGGTCTTCTCGGCGACGATGAAGTCCATGCCGGCGTCGGAGGCCGTCGCGGCGGCGACCATGCCCGCGTTGCCAGCGCCGATGATGAGCAGGTCGGTCTCCTTCGTCTGCGCAATATCCGACGCAGCAATCTCCGGCTTCGTGCCGAGCCAGTCGATGTCGAGCGGCTCGACGCCCCAGGTCGGGATCGGGTTGCTCGGGTCGGCGGCGAAGCTCTGGACGTCGCCCGGGTTCGTGGTGCCGTCTGATGCGGCCGAGGCGGCCTTGGCGGCCTGCACGCCGTCCTTGGCGCCCGACGCGGCCGCGGCGTCGGCCTTCGCGGAGTCCTTCTCGGCAGCGAGCGCCGTGCCCGCGACGCCCATGGAGGCGGCGACGGCCGCGGCGGAGGCGACGAAGTTCCTGCGAGTCATATCCATGCTGAATCCCCCTTGATTCCGATGCGCGCTTCCCCTGCACGCTGCGCATGCTGCACGTGCGGCATGCACAGGCGGCGCTGGCATGCGCGCCAACAACGGGCCACACGGTATGCCGCGCCGCGTCCCCCTGAGTCACCCGGCGGGTGGTATATACTCGTCATCGCAGGTCAGGCGCCGTTTTCTTACCGCGAGCACACCGTCTCGTCGCGGCGAGGCGCACCGATCAGCAACGGCGCGGTAGCATGTGGTAGCACATGGCGACACTGCCCGCGCGCATGCGCACGCGCGGCTTGTGCGGCTCGTACGACGACGGACAAGGGGTGAGGCGCATGGCATCGCGACTGGAGCGAATCGCACAGGCGGGGCAGTGGGCGCTGCGCGACCTGGCGGCCGCGCGCGACGAGCTCGACCAGGCCGAGGGTGCCGGCATCCTCGACCTGTTCGGGATGGGCGGCATGGGCGACCTCGTGCTCGGAGCCGCCAAGTACGGCCACGTCCATGACGCGGCGATCTCATCATGAAGACGTTGGCGTTCGTGGTCTGCGCCGTCTTTTGGGCAAACCCCCTCGTCTGGATCATGCGACGGTGCATCGCGCGCGACCTTGAGCTCGCTTGCGACGAGCAGGTGATCGACGGGAAGAGGAGGTCGGGCAACCTGCGCTATCTCGCGCTTCTCTATGCTCTTGCGGTCCTTGTAATTTCTTTCCCTATCGACCCGCCCGTCATGTAGTCGAACACATTTACCCGCATCATGGCATTTGTGCCGCACGACGCGCCTCCAAAGCGTTCGCCGCCTACCCGCCCAGACTCGCCCCAAAGGATGCCCATGAGCCTCTTCGCCGTCACCGTCATGATCCTCGTCGTGCTGTCCGTGCCGTTCGTCATCTGCGGGTGGCAGTTCTTCCGCGGACGCTGGCGCGAGCTGCTCGCCAAGTACGACCCGGCCGAGGAGGAGGGCGTCCGCGTCCCCAAGGACAACGAGCTGCGCGTGGCTGCCGGCCTGTTCTTCGGCACCGCGACGATCCTGACGCTGCCGAGCTTCGGCGACATCGTTGGGCGTCGGATGCTGAGCGCGCTGCCCCTGCCCGTGGAGGTCGCGTTCGGCGTCGTCTGCGGCGCGGTGCTGCTCGCGGCGCTCGCCGGCCTTCTCGCCGGCCTCGTCCGTCACTTCACCCGCACGGCACGCGAGCGCAAAGCGGGCGTCAGGGGCGCCGACGGCAAGCAGCCCGGCGGCACGCGCATCTCCGAGGTCGACGCCGCCGGTCTCGGCGACTACGATGAGAAGCAGGACGACGACGAGGCCCGCGCGTTCCTCCGCCGCCGGATGGAGCGGGACAAGGCGACGCGCGAGGCGGGCGAGCTGCGGGAACGCAGGTAGAGCGAGGGGGCACGGCGGACAAGGGCGTCACTGACGAGCATCGTGCGACAGGTGCCGACGAACGCCCCCTCCCCGCCTGGCAGCTCATCGGGCTCGGTCTGTTCACCGTCTGGGGTCTTCAGGTCGACGCCAGCCTCTCGTCGCTCCCCCTGCCCGCAGCACGCGCACTCGCAGGATGGCTCGACCCCATCGCGTACATGGTGGCACTCCTTATCCTCGCGTTTGTGGGCCGCGTTGCCTCCCCGCGCCTCACCGATGGGCGGGTGCTGCTCGTCATGGGCGGCGTCGGGACCATCGGCATGCTCCTCGTGACGGCGCCCACACTTCTGCTCGACGCGGCTATCGTGCTCGTCTGCGCGATCGCGTGTCTGCTCACCGCTGTCTCGCGCACGTCGCTCGTCCTCGCCTGGATGACGGTCTACGCACGCCTGCCCTATCGGCCGCTCCTGATCTCCTACGCCCTGTCCCTCGTCGCGCTGACGACCGTCAGCCTCCTCATCGCCCTGACCGGCGGGGCCGCGGCAATCGTGTGGCCCCTCCGCGTCGCGCTGCCGCCGTGCTGCGCCTGTCTCGCGCACGTCTCGGACAGGTCCGTCCCTGCGCGCGAGGACGACGCCGTGCCGGAGACCGCATGGAGCTTCCCCTTAAAGCCCGTGCTGCTGTTCGTCGCCTACAGCTTCGTCATCCAGTTCACCGACGGGCTGCTCCCCCCCGCACGGCTCAGAGATGGCGTCAGCGGTCGGTAACGCGTGCGCAGCGCTCGTCATCCTCGCGGTGGGCGTCTGCGGACGGTCATCATCGTCAGGATCTCCTTCGCATGTCGGCGCCGTCCACGGCATGGCGCGTCTCGCCGTCGCACGGAGAGCCGTGCGGCGACAGGACGGGCGATCAGCGCGGTCGGCGCGCTGACGGGACAGGGCGGATCCTAGGCCGCGACCAGCCGCGACGCCATACGCCCCGCGGGTAGATGCCGTGAGGCGTATGGGTGTATCTTTCTCTGCCCCCCGGCCATGTGCCCCGGCCATGCCTCCCGACGGAAGCGGGCACCTGTCTGACACCTGGGCCTTGGCAGGCAGCCGCACGTGAAGCTACGCGTGGAGATGCGACCCGCGCAAGCGGTGAACCCGCGCCAAAACGCGACTGTCAGACCTCACAATTGCTATGCGTATAGCTCAAAGTGATGTACACTCTCGGTATGAACAGTACGCTGGCGCAATGCCTGCTTCGCGACAGTGGCGATCCGCCGAGGAGAGGAGTGCTGCCCATGAGCACGACGACGCAGATGAACCTGCGGATCGACGCAACGTTGAAGCGTGATGGTGACGCCGCGCTTGCCGCGGCAGGGTACACGCCCACCCAGGCCGTCCGCACGCTCTGGAGATTTGCGGCGCAGCATCGGAACCAACCAAAGGTAGTCCGCGAGGGACTGGCGTTCGGAGCGACCGACGGTCAGCCCGGCGCCACGGAGGAGGTGCGTGCGAGGATCTCCGCCATTCAGCGGGGGGCGAACATCTACCAGCGATTCCTGTCGTCGCTCGGCGTCTCCGAGGCAGACGTCGAGGCACTGGAGACCGATACAACACCACTCGCCGAGCTGCGCGAGCGGGCGCTGCTTGATCGCTTTGGCGACGAGGGGCTCAGGGGAGGCGGGCGTTGAAGCTGCTCATAGACACGAATATCTGGGTCGATCACTTCTTGAAAAATCGCGCGGGATCGTCGGTCGCGACTGCGCTGCTTCAGTCCGCAGTCACTCACGGAGTGACGCTGCTCTATCCGATCGGATCGATCAAGGACGTCTATTATCTGCTTCGCACGGGGTATAAAGCGCTTGCGCGAGAGTTATGCGGCGACCTTGGCGAAAGCGCTGCACGTGCGGCGGAAGGCACCGCATGGGACTGCACTCGCACGATGCGCGACGTCGCGACGGCCGTCGGCGCCGACGAGTCAGACCTCTGGCTGGCCGAGAAGAACCACGCGCTGCACCGCGACCTCGAGGACGATCTGGTAATCGCCGCCGCGCAGCGCTCTGGCGCCGACTACCTCGTGACCGTTGACAAGGAGCTCAGGCTCAGGGCACCCGTCGCCACTCTGGCGCCCGAGGACATGCTAGTCGTGCTTAGAACGGCGTGCCCGACGCCTGCGAGCCTGGTCTCGTCCGATAACCTAGCCATGCCCTCTGCATGAGTCCCCATGCGCTCCAGCACGTCTCGACCTGCTTGACGCATGCGAACTCATTCGAGCATCCCCCAGATCTCGCCGAGCGTGATCGGGAGAGTCCATAAACACCCCCGGGACAACAACTGACGTTCGGGAGGTTCCGAAGGCGCCCTTGGGACACGAATCGACGTTTGGGAGTGCTCCCGAATCGATCAGGCGCCGTTTGAGAGACGTACGGAGATAATTTACTGTACGTTTAATCAAATAGTGTCTATTAATGAACGAGCCGTGGGGTCCGCCCGTGGTCGCCAACTCTCCCATACGTCCGATACTGTCCCGGCCGCTCGCTGAAAGTCTCCCGAACGTGCGATCTTGTACCTCACGACAGAGATCGATCGGACCGCGGCGACACACGACGGCCTCTCCCGAACACGCGCACGTTCCCGCCCTCATCGCCAGCAGGCAAGCCAGCCGCCCGCCAGCCTGCCATCATGCTCCGGCAGACCCGCGCCGCACAAGGATGCCGCGTCCCGCGTAGTACGGCGTCAGCTCGTTCAGCGCATAGGGGACGTCAAGTGCGGAGTCCGGCCGCGTCGGGTCGTCGGCGCC
>CACZRK010000334.1 GCA_902783515.1 uncultured Coriobacteriaceae bacterium
CAAGCCCTGGATCCCGGCGTGGGACGAGGAGTGCGACGTCGTGGTCGCCGGCTACGGCGCAGCCGGCGTCGCTGCCGCCATCACGGCGTGCGAGCAGGGCATGAGCACGATCGTGCTCGAGAAGAGCCCGGAGGAGGACGGCGGCAACTTCGGCTGCTCCACGTCCAACCTGCACGACACGTTCCGCTGCGACACCGACGAGCTCAAGCAGAAGGCGAAGCGCCTCTCGTTCTACTGCCTGCCGGACCCGACGGTCATCGACGACCTTGTCGACGTCATGTGCAATGACATGTACCCGTGGCTGACCGAGGACCTCGGGTTCACGTTCTTCGAGGGCACGCGCGAGGGCACGGCGCGCCACGCCGCGGACTCGGCGATCATGTTCTATCGCACGCCCGAGGGGCATCCCGGCGCCGGCAACGAGTTCTTCGCGGCGCTCAGCAAGGTTGCTCACGAGAAGGGCGCCGACGTCCGCACGTCAAGCCCCATCACCGGCCTGGTGCAGGACCCGATGACCAAGGAGGTCCTCGGCGCCCGCTACACCGACGCGTCCGGCGACGAGCACGCGATCAAGGCGCGCCACGGCGTCATCATGTGCACGGGCGGCTTTGAGAACAGCAAGGTGAAGCAGGCCTGGTACAACCATGCGGGCATCTTCCAGCAGTGCTGGGGCACGCCCTACAACACGGGCGATGGCATCGACATCTGCTCCGCCGCCGGTGCGGCGATGTGGCACCTTGAGGGATGCGAGTGGAGCGCGTGCGCCTATCGCCTGCCCTCCGAGGAGGCCGGGTGCGCCGTCTCGATGCCCGAGAAGGGCCTTGACCCGTACAAGTTCAACTACATCTGGGTGAACCAGCACGGCAAGCGCTTCATGGACGAGACGACCACGATGAACCACAACAACTCGCACACGGCGCTGACCGACTGGGACTCCAAGAAGGACGAGTACAGCAACCTGCCGTTCTGGATGGTCTTCGACCAAGATCTCTTTGACAGCGTGTGCCTGTACCAGGGCACGGGGTACTGGGGCCTGCTCGACACGTACTGCGCCGTGCACGACAGGATCGACTGGGGCGACGACAACACGAAGGCGCTCGCCAACGGCTGGATCGTGAAGGGCGACACCATCCAGGAGCTCGCGGCGAACATGCACGGCCTCAATCCCGCTGACGAGGACGTCCAGCCCGATGCCGACGCGCTCGCAGACACGGTCGCGAACTGGAACAAGATGTGCGCGGCAGGGAAGGACACCGAGTTCAAGCGTGGCAACATGGCGGCGCTCTCCGAGAAGGGCCCGTACTACGCCATCGAGCTGTGCTGCTCCAGCATCAACACGCAGGGCGGCCCCGCCCACGACGGCAAGAACCGCTCGTTGGACGCCGCGGGCAACCCCATCCCGCGCCTGTACAACTGTGGCGAGTTCGGGAGCGTGAACGGGTTTGCCTACGTGATCGGCAACATCTGCGAGGCGCTCACGACCGGTCGCATCGCCGCGCTCGACGCGGCGGGCCTCGACCCCTGGGCGTAGGCGATCGGGACGGGCGGACGTCCGGGGCAGGGCGCGCAGCGTGTCTGGAGCCCGGACGACGCAGGCGAATTGACGGGATGACGAAAGGGGCGCTCAGCGCATGGCAGGGTACATCGACGGGCTGTACAAGGGGAGCTCGCGCGGCATCGGCGGGCAGGTGAACGTGTCGATCATCGTGGAGGGCGGCGCCGTGACGGACTGCGTCCTCACGCGGTGCAAGGAGACGAGCGGCATCGGCGCGGAGTCGGGACCGATGATGGCGAACGCCATCAGGGACGCGGGCGGCACGGACGGCGTCGAGACGATCGCCGGCTCGACCGTCACCTCGCGGGCGGTGCTCGACGCCGCGAACCAGGCGCTGGCCGCGGCGACGCTCGGGTACAACGACGGCGCGTACGAGGGGACGGCGCGCGGCATCGGCGGGCGCGTGGATGTCAGGGCGACGTTCAAGGGCGGCGAGCTTGCCGCCTTCGAGCTCACGCGCAACAAGGAGACGAACGGCATCGGCTTCCAGGCCGCGCCGATCGTCGCCAAGGCGATCGCCGACGCTGGCACGTACGAGGGCGTGGACGTCGTGGGCGGCGCGACGGTGAGCTCGCGCGCGGTGCTGGAGGCTGCGCGCGACGCCTTTGACGCCGCCTCCGGATCGACGTTCTACGAGGCGTACCTGCAGGAGCAGGCCGCGATCGCCGCGGCCGACTCCAAGGGCGGGAAGTAG
>CACZRK010000335.1 GCA_902783515.1 uncultured Coriobacteriaceae bacterium
ATCAACCGTGGACAGGAAATAGGTCGGGTTCGTCTTGAAGAAGTCGAGAAGCTCGTCAGCCATGGGTGCTCCTTTCGCGGGTGTGGGTGCGCTGCGCTCGTCGGTCACGGCATCGCTGCCGCGCGCCGCTGTCGCGCGCGATCGCGCCACGGCGCGTGATCCGCGTACGTCAACAGCGTTCCTACCCATCGGCCAGGGATGTGTGTCACGCGGCCGGCCATCTCGACGACTGATTTGACGGAATACGCACGGACGACTGACGAACGGCGCACGCACGACTGACGAACGGCGCACGGGCGGCTGACGAGCGGCGCACGCGCGGACCCTATGCGCTGACGGCGTCCTGACGGCCCTGCTGACAGTCGGGGCACAGGCCTGAGAACGTCAGGTCGCATGCGCTGATCTCGTAACCCGTCAACGTCGCCGCCGACTTCGCGAGCGTCTGGGCGGTCGCCGCGTCAAGGGGCACGTCGACCACGCGCCCGCACGACGCGCAGACCGCGTGCGCGTGGGGGCCGGTGTTGTGGTCGTAGTGGTTGGCGCCGCCGATGCGCACGGAGAGCAGGTCGCCCTCCTCGGACAGCAGCGCGAGGTTGCGGTAGACGGTGCCGCGGCTGATGCGGGCGTCGACCTCGCGCGCCTTCAGGTAGACCTCGTCGGCCGTTGGATGGTCGTGCAGCTCCCGCACCACGTCCATCACGAGCTGCCGCTGCCGTGTGTTCCTCCGCTGCACCATGGTGCTCACCCCCGTGTGACTCCTCGTCCTGCCTTGGCGCCCCTGGCCGGCGTGCCGCGCGTCTCTGCGGACGGCGCGGGCGATCGCGTGCGCATCCCCGCAGGTGGCGGCGGCGCTCGCGGCGCCATGGCGCTCGGACGGTCTATAGCTATCGATAAGATGTATCGATAGTAGCAGATCCTCCCCGCCTGGGGCGCGATGGGGCGGCGGACGTGGCGGATCGGTGAAGGCGTCGATCCGGGCTGAGGTGAGCGATGTGTGCGGCGTGTGGACGACGGCGCCGACGCTGACGGGCGCTTGACAGCGTAGCGAATTATCTAATAATAAGACTCAGTACTAATTAAGAGCACCACACCACCGCGCTGGAAGGAGCACCCTATGTCCCTCATCAACAAGGAGATTGCCGACTTCACCGCCCAGGCCTATCAGGACGGCGACTTCAAGACCGTCACCAAGGCCGACGTGCTGGGGAAGTGGAGCCTGTTCTTCTTCTATCCCGCCGACTTCACCTTCGTCTGCCCGACCGAGCTGGAGGATCTCGCCGAGAGCTACGACGCCTTCAAGGCCGCCGGCTGCGAGGTCTACTCCGTGTCCACCGACACGCACTTCACGCACAAGGCGTGGCACGACGAGTCGCCCGCGGTCGGCAAGGTCGCCTTCCCGATGCTCGGCGACCCCACGCACGCTCTCTCCCGCGACTTCGACGTCCTGATCGAGTCCGACGGGCTTGCCGAGCGCGGCGCCTTCATCGTGGACCCGCAGGGCAGGATCCAGGTCTACCAGGTCAACGCCGGCGGGATTGGCCGCAAGGCCTCCGAGCTGCTGCGCCTGCTGAAGGCCGCCCAGTTCGTGGCCGAGCACGGCGACCAGGTCTGCCCCGCCAAGTGGGAGCCGGGCGCCGAGACGCTCACGCCGTCGCTGGACCTCGTCGGCAAGCTGTAGGGACGACGGGCTGACGTCGGCCTGACGCCCGCGCGGTCGATTCCCGCGAGCGCCGTCTGCCAGCCGGGCGGTCGTCGGCCATAAGGCCGGCGGCCGCCCTTCGCGCGTCGTCGGGGTAGTTCGGTCGCACATGACTGCTATCATGAGGCGCACTGTGTCTGAACGCGCGCCTCGCGGGGGCGCCTGACGTGAGGGGGCGTCGCCATGGGCGAGCTCGTCGTGCTGATCCTGATCCTGGCGATACTCTGGCCGATCCTGAAGTTTGCCTTCAAGCTGACGTTCGGCGTGATATTCCTGATTCTCGCGGGGTTCGCGCTCCTCTGGGTCCTGATCGTCATGGGCGGCTGCGCCGTCCTGCTTGCGTAGGTGTTGACGGATGGCTGACACTCCCG
>CACZRK010000336.1 GCA_902783515.1 uncultured Coriobacteriaceae bacterium
CGCGACCTGCGCCACCCGTCCGAACGCCGCAGTCGGGCGGCCACGCGCGGCCTGCGCGACCTGCTCGAGCACCCGCCCGACCACCCGCCCGACTTGCGCGACCTGCTCGACCACCCGCTCGACCACCTGCCCGAACGCCGCCACGCCCGCCGCCGGCGGGATGCCGGGCGGCGGGCGGGCGTCGGGCGCCTAGTGCGTGCCGGTCGTGGTGGGCGCGTCAATGGAGCTCGTGAGCCCCTGCCACGTGCGGTCGCGGCGGTCGCCGTAGGTGTTGCGCAGGATGTAGATGTTCTGCGGGTCGTTGCCCATGTCGGGGAAGCGGAACATCTCCCCCTCCGTGTACGGCTCAATGGCGTCGTTGATCTTCACGCGGACGCTCATCTGCTCGTCGTAGGTGCCGGCCTCCTCGGGGTGCCAGGGCCCCTCGAAGGACTCGATCCCCTCGTCAAGGTCGCCGAAGAAGCGGGCGCGGCCGCCGCAGGTCTGCACGCAGGCGGGCAGCGAGCCCTCGCTCACCAGCTGGGCGCACATCGTGCACTTCTGGACGACGTTGAGCTCCTCGTTCAGGTAGCGCACGCCGTAGGGGCAGGCCGGGATGCAGCTCTGGCACCCGATGCAGGTCTCGGCGTCGATCGTGACCGTGCCGTCGTCGTTCTTGACGGAGGCGCCGGTCGGGCATACGGAGACGCACACGACGTCGCCGCCGTAGGGGTCCATCAGGCAGTTGATGTTCACGAGCTCAAAGCCGTGGGACGCCGTGTCGATCTCGGGATACCACCAGCCGTGGTTCGCGTTCACGACGCCCTGGCGGATGCCGTAGTAGACGTCCACGACCTCGCGGACCTTGCCCCACGGGGACTCGATCCACACCCACTGGCCGGCGGTGAGGCCCAGGCGCTCGGCATCGTTGGGGTTCATCTGGATGCGCGGCGCACTACCGCGGCGCGGTACAGATTCGTTCGTTTGGGAGGGTTTGCGCGGACGAATGGAACAGTTCGGGCCGTTTCGGAGTGCTCCCATTCGCACACGAGTCGTTTCCGGAGGCTCCAGACCGCCTCACAGGTACATCCGCGTACGAATGGGAGGCTCATTCCACGCGACATTGCCGCTCGATGCCTCCGAAACGTCGAGGATTGTTCTTTGACGCCCCGTCAACTCTCCCATTCGCACGAAATCGTCCCATGGGGGCGGTCGGATGCCTGTCGGCGTAGGAGGGCGTTCCCGGGGCCGCCTCGTCCGCCGACCGCGCCGGTCGGCCTCCCGCGGCAGTCGTTCCCCCGCAGCGTGGCACCGTCGGTCGGCCCGGGCATCAGATGAGCCGGCCGCCGCCGATCGCGCGGAACCCGGCGATGATCGCCGTGCGCGCGGGCGTCCCCGGCCGGAAGACAAAGTCAAACAGGGACTGGCCGCGGTAGAGCGCGAACACCTGGGCGCGCTTGAGCAGGCCGCGCGCCGTGCGGCGCGAGTCGCTCAGCCGGCGCTGGATCTCCGGGTAGAACGGCGAGCGCGCCGCGTACTCCCAGAACAGCTCGCCGCGATCGCAGCGCGGGTAGAGCCACGGCCGGTCGTCGGGGCCGGCGTAATGCACGACCCACGGGTCCGCGTACGCCGCCTCGAACGCCGCGCGCTGCGCCGCCGGCGCCTGCGCGACGATGCGCGCGCGCCGGAAGCCCTCCCAGTCGTACAGCGAGTTCCACCGCAGGTCAACGCGCACGCAGTCGTCGCTCGCCGCCATGTTGAGCACGTCCTGGTCCGCCCAGCGCCACATGCGGCGCGCCGCGGTGTCGATGAGCTCGGCCGTCGGGCGGCGTCGCCGGAACTCGTCCAGGTTGAACAGGATCACGCCCGCCTGGAAGTAGTCGAGCTCGGACGCCATGCCCAGGTCACGGTGCAGGTAGCGCATCACGGTCGCGTCATACCCGCAGGCCTGCCCGATCGTATCGACATCCTGCGTGGCCGCCAGCAGACGGCCCGTCACGTCCGTGTCAAACAGCGGCGCGAGGTCGCGCAGCACGACGAGGTCGCTGTCCAGGTAGAGCGCCTTGGGCACGCGCAGGAGCTCCGGCGCGAGCAGACGGAAGTAGGTCTGGCGGCGGAAGTGCCCGTGCGTGCGGAGCTTGGGCGCGGCGAGCCGCTCGAAGGCCTCGTTCACGTCCAGGAACCCGATCGCCGCCGCGCCGTGCGAGCCCTCGACGACCTGTCGCGTCAGGGTCGCGGCGGTCTGCGGGGCGATGTCGTCGGTCATGACGACGACGTCGTAGTGACGCGCGCGGTCCATGTGCTCGACGACGGACTGCAGCGCGACCGAGAAGTACGGCGCGAAGCGCTCGTTGCACGCGAACAGCAGCACGACGTCGGCGAGGGCGAGGCCCAGGCCGCCGACGTCGGCTGCGTATGCAACTGCCATGCTCGAGCGTGCCTCAGAGCCAATCCCCGTCGTGTTCATGGGACGTATTGTGCACCATCGGCCGCATGCCCGAAACCCACATTCGTCGATCACCTCGGAGCCGTCTTGCACGGATTGGGCGGGCGCAGACGGGAGAGAGCAAAGCGCGCGGGCGCGACATCGGCGAAGAGACCGCCGCGTCGCACCCGCGCGCTTCCCGTGCCCGCCGTATGCTCTGGCCGGCGCGCCAGAGGGGACGAACCTCCGGCCCTCGGCGCTCAGCCTGCGGAGGCTACGCCTTCACGGTGTAGCCGGCCTCCTCGATGGCGGCCTTGACCTGGTCATCGGTGACACCGTCTGCGGCGTCGAACGTGGCGGTGCCGGCATCCAGGCTCACGGCGACGTTCGACACGCCGTCGATGCCCTCCAGCGCCTTCGTCACGTGCGCGACGCAGCGCTGGCACATCATGCCCTCAACGTTGACAACCTTCTGCATGGCTTGCTCCTTCTCCCTGGGGGACGCGCCACTCGCGGCGCGGTCCCTGCGTACGGACGTGACGCTATAGCCGGCCTCGTCGATGGCCGCCCGCAGGGCGTCATCGGTCACGGGGCCGA
>CACZRK010000337.1 GCA_902783515.1 uncultured Coriobacteriaceae bacterium
CGCGGCACCGACCGGCGCGCGGGCGAGGCCGGCGGCGAGAGGGCGCGGCGCACGGCGCACGACGAGAGGGCACGAGGGGTGGAGGGGCACGTGGACAGGCTTGCCGCGTTCAGGGACAGCGAGCGGTTCTTCAGATGCCCGGTCTGCGGGCATGATCTGCGGCTGGACGAGGGCAGCCTGCGGTGCGACAACGGGCACTGCTTTGACGTCGCGCGCTCGGGCTACGTGAACCTCGCCCCCCGCGCCAGGCCCTCCCACCACTACACGAAGGAGAGCTTCGCGCAGCGCATGGCGATCCTGGCGCAGGGCTGCTACGCGCACGTCGCCGACGAGCTGGAGCGCACGCTTGACGGGCTTGCGCACGTCGGGACGGTCCTGGACGCCGGCTGCGGCGAGGGCTTCTACGCGCGTCGCCTGAGCGAGCGGCCCGGGCGGGACGTGCTCGCCTTTGACATCTCCAAGGACTCCGTCCTCATGGCCAGCAGGCACGACCCCGGCCACGCCGTGCGCTGGTTCGTCGGCGACCTGACCGAGATCCCCGTCAGGAGCGGCGCGATCGACTGCGTGGTGGACGTGTTCTCCCCCGCCAACTACCGCGAGTTCGCCCGCGTCCTTACGCCGGGCGGCCTTGTGGTCAAGGTCGTCCCCGCGAGCGACCACCTGCGCGAGATCCGGGAGGTCGCAAAGGCGCAGCTGCGCAGCGCGACCTACTCCAACGAGCGGGTCGTGCGGCGCTTCGCCGCGTGCCACGAGGTGCTCGGCCGCACGCGCACGACCGCGACGCGCGCCGTGACGCCCGAGGTCGTGACGGCGTTCGCGCAGATGACGCCGCTGCTCTTCTCCGTTGACGCCGCCACGATCGACCTCGCGGACGTGCGCGAGGTCACGATCGACGCCGAGGTGCTCGTGGGTAGGCCGCGCACGTAGCGCCGCAGCTCCGTAGCGCGACGCGGCGTCATCCCTTCCGGGGGCTTCCCTTATGAGAACACATGTTCTAGAATGGGGAGCGAGGGAGGAGGTCGATCGCCATGCGTGCCATTCTGCACTGCGACATGAACTCGTTCTACGCCTCGGTCGAGCAGGCCGAGCACCCGGAGCTGCGCGGCAAGCCCGTCATCGTCGGCGGCGACGAGGCCTCGCGCCACGGCATCGTCCTGACGGCCAGCTACCCGGCGAAGTATCGCGGCGTGAAGACGGCGATGACGCTCGGGCAGGCGCGACGCGTGTGCCCCGAGGCGATCATTGTTCCGCCGCATTACGACCTCTACCAGCGCTACGCGCGTCTGGCGCGCACCATCTACTATGAGTACTCGGACCTCGTCGAGCCGTTCGGGCTTGACGAGGCATGGATCGACGTCACGGACTCGGTCGGCCTCTTCGGCGGCGACGTCCCGCTGCTCGCGCGCGAGATCTCCGAGCGCCTGCGCTCCGAACTCGGGCTGGGCGCCTCGGTCGGCGTGTCCTGGAACAAGGTCTTCGCCAAGTTCGGCAGCGATCACGACAAGCCCGACGGCTATCTGGTGGTCACGCCCGAGAACTACCGGCAGGTCGTGTGGCCGGCACCAGTGGGCGACCTGCTGTACGTGGGGCCGGCGACGACGCACAAGCTGCTGCAGATGGGCATCTCCACCATCGGCGACCTCGCAAACGCTGAGACGTGGCACGTGCGCGGCAGGCTGGGCGTGGTGGGCGAGATGCTCGTCGCCTTCGCGCGCGGCCTTGACGCCTCCCCCGTCAAGCCCCTGGACCTCGCCCTCATGGACGCCGACCGCGAGGTGAAGAGCGTCGGCAACGGCGTCACGATGCCGTTTGACGCGCGCGATCCGCAGACGGCGCGGCAGGTCATCTGGATCCTCGGCGAGAGCGTCGCGCAGCGCCTGCGCGCGCTGGGGCTGGAGGCGTCGTGCGTGGACGTGAGCGCGCGCAGCGCCGACTTCACCTCGTGCGCCACGCGGCAGACGAGGCTCGCGCGCCCCTCCAACATCACGCGGGAGATCTGCGCCACGGCGTTTCGGCTGCTGGAGGAGAACTGGCCGCTTGACGCCGCCCATCCCCTGCGGGCGCTGCACGTCCGGGCGTCGGCGCTCACGCGGCAGGCGTCGTCGGCGCAGCTCGACCTCTTTGGCGAGCAGGAGCGGCGCATGGCGCTCGGGCGCCTTGACCGCACGATCGACGACCTGCGCCGACGCTTCGGCAACGACTGCGTCAGGCGGGGCTCGGAGCTCACGGACCCACGCCTGGCGACGCTCGACCCGCAGCGGGACCACACGATCCACCCCGTCGGGTACCTGCATGGCGCCGCCGGGTCGTCGACCGCGGGGGTGGCCGGCACGCTCGACCGACCGCGGGGGCCGGGGTGAGGCGCTCGGGAGGCGCCGGGAGGGACGAGCCATGCGAGAGGGAGGTGGTGACGCGTGCGGGACGTGGTCGCGCGCGAGAAGCGCTACGTGACCGTGATAAGCGTGTCCGACGCAGACGGGATCGTCACGCCGCAGGAAATCGTCTGGGACGACGGGAGGCGGTTCGTCGTGGACCGGGTGCTTGACTGCCGGCAGGCGGCGTCGCTGCGCGCCGGCGGCTGCGGGCTGCGCTACACCGTGCGCGTGGGCGGCGAGGCGCGCTATCTCTACTACGAGGACCCCCGGTGGTTCGTGGAGGCGATGGTGGTGCCGATGCCGGGCGCGTGAGCGGGCGAATCCGTGTCCCCGACACGGAAGAGGGCCCCGGACGCCGTCCGAGACCCTCAGCCTGCATCGTCGCTCTGTGTCGTAAACGGGATGCAGTAGGTATATGTGATGTTTCTATGGTGATAGTACCGCATCGCAGGCGCGATGTCGAGAACAATCACCCATTTCGCCTCGCAACGCACCGTGACCGTCCGGCCACCGACGACCGGCGGCCGAGGGGAGGTGAGCTGGCGCTAGAACTGCCGATACAGGTTCACGAGCTCGATGGCGCCGGTCGCGCACTCGAAGCCCTTGTTCCCGACCTTCGCGCCGGCGCGATCGATCGCCTGCTCGATGTTCTCCGTCGTGATGACGCCGAACATCACCGGCACGCCGCTCTTCAGGGACGTCTGCGCCACGCCCTTCGCGACCTCGTTGCAGACGAGGTCGTAGTGGCTCGTCGCCCCGCGAATGACGGCACCGAGCGCGATCACGGCGTCAAACTTGCCGCTCTCGGCCATCTTCTGGGCGGTCAGCGGGATCTCAAAGGCGCCCGGCACCCAGGCGACCGTCACGTCGTCGTCCGCGACGCCGTGACGACGCAGCCCGTCGAGCGCCCCGTCCAGAAGCTTGCTCGTGATGAACTCGTTGAACCTGCTCACGATGATGCCGACCCTGATGCCGTCGCTGACGACGTTGCCCTCAAGAACCTTGACAGCCATGTGATCTTGTCCCTTCTCGTCTGATGTCCGCTGCGCAGGTTGTCGCGCGCCTACCGCAGCGCCGTCTCAAAGATGTGGCCCATCTTCTCCGCCTTCGTCTGCAGGTAGCGACGGTCCACGTCCTGCGCGGGGATCTCGATCGGCACGCGCTCGGTGATCGTGAGGCCGAAGCCGCCCAGCTTGTAGACCTTGTCCGGGTTGTTCGTGAGCAGGCGGACGCTGCGACACCCCAGGCTGCGCAGGATCTGCGCGCCGCTCCAGTATTCGCGCAGGTCAGGCGCGAAGCCGAGGGCCTCGTTCGCCTCCACGGTGTCCATGCCCTGCTCCTGCAGGCGATAGGCCTTGATCTTGTTGATGATGCCGATGCCGCGTCCCTCCTGCCGCATGTAGAGGATGACGCCGCGCCCCTCTGCCTGGATCATGCGCATGGCCGTGTGCAGCTGGTCGCCGCAGTCGCAGCGCCGGCTCCCGAAGGCGTCGCCGGTCAGGCACTCGGAGTGCACGCGGACGAGCACGTCGCGGCCGTCACCGATCTCGCCCTTCACGAGCGCGATGTGCTCCTCGCCCGTGATGTCGTTCACGAAGCCGTGGATCCTGAAGTCGCCGTAGTCGGTCGGCAGGTTGGCGACCGCCTCCTCGTGCACGTGGTTGTCGTGAACGCGGCAGTAGTCCTGCAGCTGCTTGATGCTGATGAACGCCACGCCGAGGCGCTTGGCCTTCTCGGCGAGCTCGGTCGCGCGCATCATCGTGCCGTCCTCGCGCATGATCTCGCAGCACAGGCCGCACTGCCTCATGCCGGCGTGGCGCAGCAGGTCCACCGTCGCCTCGGTGTGGCCGTTGCGCTCAAGCACCCCGCCGGGCCGCGCGATCAGCGGGAACATGTGGCCTGGCCTGCGGAAGTCCTCCGGACGTGACGTCTCGTCCACGACCTTGCGGGCGGTGAGGCCGCGCTCCTGCGCGCTGATGCCGGTCGTCGTCAGCACGTGGTCCACGCTCACGGTGAACGCCGTCTCGTGGTTGTCGGTGTTGATCGCGACCATTGGCGGGAAGTCCAGGCGCCGGGCGATCTCGGCGCTCATCGGCATGCAGATCAGGCCGCGCGCCTCGGTCGCCATGAGGTTCACGTTCTCGGTGGTCGCGCACTCGGCCGCGCAGATGAGGTCCCCCTCGTTCTCGCGGTCAGGGTCGTCCACGACCATGACGCAGCGGCCCATCTGGAGCTCGGCGATGGCCTCCTCGACCGTGTTCATTTCAACTGCCATTTTGTCTCCTTTTGTAACATGTGGTCCCAAGCCGATAGCGAGAGGGCTCGTGCGCCCCTTGGACCTCAGTGTCTAGAAGCCGTGCTCTCGCAGGTACTCAAGGGTGATGCCGCCCGGTGGCGCCGCCGC
>CACZRK010000338.1 GCA_902783515.1 uncultured Coriobacteriaceae bacterium
CTGCGCCGGAGGTCGCCGGAGAGGCGACGCCCGCCGCGTCGTATGCCGTGAGCGTCACGGTCGCCAGGTCGCTGCCGGCGGGGAGCGCCAGCGTGAACGCGCCGTCCTCCCCCGCCGTCGCCTGCGCGAGCTGCGTGCCGTCGGCGGCGGTCGCGATGACGGTCGCGCCGGCGGGCGCCGTGCCGACGAGCGTGCCCGTCGCCTGGTCCCACGCTGTGATGACGGGCGCGGCCGGAGCCGACGGGGCCGCGGCCGTCTCGACAGGCGCGCCGTCCGCCGGCGTCGTCGGATCACTCGCCTGGCCCGTCGCCGCGGTCGCGGCGGCGTTCGCGGCAGCAACGGACTCGTCGGTCGTCGTCTGCTGGGCGACGTAGCTGACGCCTGCGTCGCCGGCCTGCTCGGGCAGGGAGACGGGGTCCGGCGTCGTGCCCGTGTCGGTCGTCGGCTCGCTCGGGCTTTCGACGGCCGGCGCGGAGGCGCTCTCGTCCACGGTCGGGGCCGTCTCCTCGGGCGCGGGCGTCTCGTCGGCGCGCTCGCCCCCGGCGGGGCTGCCGGTGATGTCCACGGTCCAGGGTGACCACGAGATGTCAGGCTGCGAGGCCATCGCCGCGGCCGGCGCCAGCGAGGCGGCGAGCGCGATGGTCACGCCGGCACCCGCGGCACGCTCGCGCAGGGGCGCGGTCGCCTGCCAGATCGTCAGGTCAGGCGCGTAGTGCTGGGGCTCAAAGAGGTGTGTCGGCGTGTAATCGTCATTCATGCGGGCTGTCCTGTTCATCATGTTAGTCACCTGCATAGCTGGGCACGTCAAACGCGAGGCTGTAGTCGGAGGGATCGCCATAGAACTGCGCGATCATGACGGCCTGCTTGCTCGCCCACGCGATGTCCGTCGCATACTCGTGCCAGGGCTTCTCGCCACTCCCCGCCGCGTTGATGACCGCCTGCTCCGGATGAAAGAGCATCTTGTACAGCGTGTTCTGGCCGCTCAGCGTCACGGAGCCGGGACGCAGGTACGTGGTGCCGATGAACTGCGCCCCGCCGACGATGGCGGCGTCCACGCTCGTCCACCCCTCCTCGTACGCGCGCTTGGCGCCGCCGTACAGCGGCGCGGCGTCGTAGGCGCCGATGCCGAACATGTTGTAGACGAGCGTGGCACGCGGGTGCGTCGCCGCCTCCTCGTCGCTCTCGTACACCTTGTCGGTGTCAGGGTCATACCACACGCCCGTCGCGAGCTGC
Organism: uncultured Coriobacteriaceae bacterium; assembly: GCA_902783515.1. GTDB lineage: Bacteria > Actinomycetota > Coriobacteriia > Coriobacteriales > UMGS124 > CAIFEU01. The sequence goes on from CACZRK010000338.1 coordinate 1,234, forward strand.
GAGGTGCCGTTGCCGGTCTCGAGCCGCGCGTGGCTGATGAGGTACGCCTCGTTGATGCCGTAGGTCTGCGCCGCCGTGGCGAACGCCTCGCCGTGCCCGGCGAGGACGCCCTCCCCGTCCAGGCGGTCGTTGATCTCGTCCACGCTCATGGCAGAGGGCACGTCAAGCCGCAGGAACTGGTAGAAGCCGGGCGTGCCCGCCGTGAAGTTCGCCGGGTTCAGGTAGCTGCGCAGCTGGTCCTTGGTCGCCGTCGCCCAGTTGGTGGTCGCGCTCGGCGACCAGACGATCCAGGAGTCCTCGTACTCGACGTCCGTCAGCTCGGAGAGCGTGATGTCGTAGGGCACGTAGGTGACGGTCGAGGCGCCGAGCTGCCCCGTGCCGCCCGTCGCGCCGCCGGCCTCGGGCGGCTCCGTCGAGACCTGGGACTTGGGGACGAAGATCGTGCGGCGCGTGCCGTCGATGCTCATGTTCGCCATGAGCCAGTCGTCGTTGAAGTCCACGAAGCTGAGGCTCGTGCCCGCGTCAAACGACGCCAGCACGGCGGACCTCTCGTCGGGCGCCTCGTAGACGTTCGCCCCGTCCGAGCCCGCGTAGCGCGCGAGCACGCCGGACTCGCTCGGCGCGTAGAGCGCGACGCTCGCCGCCGGGATGTAGCCGATCGTGCCGTCGGCGACGCGCGCCATGTAGTACGTGCCGTCAAAGTCGCAGAACTGGATCGTGGTGCCGCTGCCATAGGTCGCGAGCGATGCCGCGTCGCCGGATGGGGCGGCGTAGACCGTCAGCCCGGCGCCGGTCACCGCCCCGTGCATGACCTCGCTGGTCGCGGCGGTGTAGCGGGCGATCCCCGAGAGGTCGTCAAAGTACACCGTCATCGTGACGCCGTCCACCGCATAGGTGGCCGAGTACCAGCCGCCCTCACCCTCCAGCGCGCGGAAGGTGAAGCCGGACGGCAGCGTCGCCACGACGTCGCTCCCCTCGTCGGGCGCGTCGTAGAGCGCTAGGCCGCTCGTCACGGTGCCGTAGAGCATGTCGCCGGGATCCGCGAGCGCGGCTTGCGTCGGCGAGGCGACCCAGAGCGCGGCCGCGAGGGCGGTCGCCGCCACGACGGCCGTCCCCCTCCGCGCTCGTGTGCGTGACAATTGGTGCATGTCTTCCACGCGTGTCTCTCCCGTCATACGTGTCGCAAGTGTCTCGGCAAAGTTCCGGCTCGCGGCCGCTGACGGCATCGCCGGCGTCTCGATAGTCGTACGACTCACAGTACCGCGCCCATGCGCGGCGGGCAAGGAAGACGCGGACGATCCGTTCAAAAAGCGCGCCCCCCGCCCGAGGGCGGAAGGCGCGCCTGTGGTGCGCATGAGCGTGTCCCGGGGTTAGCGCGGCAGCGCGGACGACTCCGCACGGGCGACCTTCTCGACGGGAAGCCGCCCCGGTGGGGACGTGACGCCGCGGGCTAGAACGAGATGTCCTGCATCTGGGCCTTCTTGGCGCAGCGGATCAGGAACTCGCGGTTGTCCGGCGTCTGCTTCAGGCCGCGGATGAGCTGAGTCATCGCGCGCTCGTTGTTGTTCATGCCCGCGAGGATGCGGCGCAGGCCCCACACGAACGGCGCCATGCTCGGGTCGATGAGCAGCTCCTCCTTGCGCGTGCCGGACGAGATCGGGTCGATCGCCGGGAAGATGCGGCGGTCGGCGAGGTCGCGGTCCAGGCGCAGCTCCATGTTGCCGGTGCCCTTGAACTCCTCAAAGATGACCTCGTCCATCTTGGAGCCGGTCTCCACGAGCGCGGAGGCCAGGATCGTGAGCGAGCCGCCGTTCTCTATGTTGCGCGCCGCGCCCAGGAAGCGCTTGGGCGGGTAGAGCGCGGTCGAGTCCACGCCGCCGGACAGGATGCGGCCAGAGGCGGGCTGCGCGAGGTTGTACGCGCGGGCGAGGCGCGTGATGGAGTCGAGCAGGATCACGACGTCCTGGCCGAGCTCCACGAGACGCTTGGCGCGCTCGATAACCAGCTCGGACACCGTGATGTGGTTGTCGCTCGGCATGTCGAACGTGGACGCCACGACCTCGCCGCGGATGGACCGCTGCATGTCCGTGACCTCCTCGGGACGCTCGTCGACGAGCAGGCAGATGAGGTGCACCTCGGGGTTGTTCGCCGCGATCGAGCCCGCGATGCTCTTGAGCACCGTGGTCTTGCCTGCCTTCGGCGGGCTGACGATCAGGCCGCGCTGGCCCTTGCCCACGGGCGCGACGATGTCTATGCAGCGCCCGAGGATGGAGTCCTTGCCGTGCTCCATGCGCAGGCGCTCCGTCGGGAAGACCGGCGTGAGGTCGCCGAAGCGCGGCCGGTTGCGGGCCTCCTCGACGGGCAGGCCGTTGACCGAGCTGACCTTGGAGATCGCCGCGTACTTGTCGTTGGGGCGCCCGGCGTGGCCGATGCCCACGAGCTCGTCGCCGCGGCGCAGGCCGATCTGGCGGATCACCTGCGCGCCGACGTACACGTCGCCCTCGGAGGGAAGGTAGCCCTTCGTGCGCACGAAGCCGTACCCCTCCTGCATCACGTCCAGGATGCCGTGGAACTCGAAGAAGCCCTCCTCACGGACCATGCCCGCGTAGACGGCGTCGACAAGCTCGGCCTTCTTGAGGCCGGTGGCCTCAATCCCGAGCTCCGCGGCCTTTGCGCGCAGGTCGGCGACCTTCAGCTCGGCGATCTCGTCGCGGTTCGTCTTGGGCTCGGCGACCTCGCGGGACTGCTGGCGGCGCTGACGGCGGTCGTTGCGGTCGCCGCGGTCGTTGCGGTCGTTGCGGTCCAGGCGGCCGCCCTTACCGCCCGCCTGCGCCTCGCGGTCGGGGCGCTGGCCACGCCGGCGGTCTTGCTGCGCGCCGCCGCGGTCTCCGGGCGTGCGCTGGCCGCCCTGCTGGCGCTGCTCGCGCTGCTGGCGGCGACCCTGACGCTCAAAGCGCTCGCCGCGCTGGTCGCGCTCCGCGCGCTCGGCGCGCTGGTCGTGATCGGCGTGATCGGCGCGCTCAGCGCGCGTGTGATGGGTGCGGCGCGGCGTCTGCTCCTCGAGCGGGCGC
>CACZRK010000339.1 GCA_902783515.1 uncultured Coriobacteriaceae bacterium
CGATGGCGTCGGAGCCGAGGCGGTTCGTGCCGTGAATGCCGCCCGTGACCTCGCCCGCGGCGAAGAGGTTCGCAAACAGGGTGCCGTCCTCCTGCTGCATCTGCGCGTCGGTCGTGCAGTGCACGCCGCCCATGGTGTGGTGGACGGACGGGACGCAGCGGCCCAGGTAGTACGGGGCGGTCTCGAACGGGTTCATCGTCGAGCGATAGTTGAAGTCCTCGTCCTTGCCGGCCGCGCACATCTCGTTCCAGTGCTGCACGGTCTTCACGAACTCATCGACGTCGATGCCGGCGGCCTCGGCGACCTCCTCCAGCGTGTCGCCCTTCACGACGACGCCGCTGGCGACGCCCATGTCGTACTCGCCCTTGTGGTTCACGAGCAGCTGCGTCTCGTCGGCGCCCGCCTGGTCCCACAGCAGCCACGCGCAGTTGTCGTCCTGCGACTTGATCGCGTTGGAGATGACGTCGCGGCGCTCGAGCTCCTCGACGAAGCGGTCGCCGCCCTTGTTCACGAGGATGCCGCGGTCGTAGAGGCGCATGTCGTAGATGTACAGCAGCGCGCCCGTGACGGGGTCGCACGTCGGGTAGGTCTGGATGTACTCCATGCCGGTGAACGCCGCGCCGATCGCCTCGGCCATCGTGACGCCGTCGCCGGTCGTGCCGATGGAGTCGGTCGACTTGACGTGCTCGTCCAGCGTGGGGTCGTACTTCAGGCGCATCTCCACGTTGGAGCCGAAGCCGCCGGTCGCCAGCACGAACGCCCTGCCGGTGAACTCGAACGCCTTGCCGTCGGTGCGGGTCGCCTTGACGGCCGTGACCGTCACGCCGTCGTCGGCCATCACGAACTCGGTCGCACGCATGTCGGTGAGGATGGCGATGCCGCCGTCCTTGCAGTCGCCCTCCAGCGGCGTGGTGATCTTCGCGCCGGATTCGCCCTCGGGCACGACGGAGCGCTTCACGGAGTGGCCGCCGAAGAAGACCAGGTGGTCGCTCCACTCCACGCCGTGCTCGTCGCGCAGCCACACGGCCGCGTCAAGGGCGCCCTGGGCGAGCGTGTGGACGAGGTCGGGGTCGCCCTTCTCGTCGCCGCCCTTCATGACGTCCTGCTCAAAGAGCTCGGGCGAGTCGTCGATGCCCTCCTCCTTTTGCAGCCAGTTGCACGGCGCCGCCATGCCGCCGCCGGACAGCATCGTGTTGCCGCCGATGCTCGGCATCTTCTCCAGGATGATGACGCTCTTGCCCTCGTTGGCGGCCGTGAGCGCCGCGCACATGCCGGCGCCGCCGGCGCCCAGCACGATGACGTCCGCGTCGGTGGACGCCGGGTCCTCGTAGACGACCTCGCAGCGCTCGCCCTTCTCCAGGGCCTTCACGTCAAAGCCGGCCTGCGAAAGGCAGTCCTCCAACGCGTTCGTGAACGCGGCGCTCGTGATGGTGGCGCCGGTCACGGAGTCGTAGTTCAGCGACTGGTGCTGCACGACCAGCTGCGGGAGGCGGTTGATGACGGACTCGGCGATGCCGTCGGTGTCGTGGCAGCTCGTGATCTGGACGTCGGCGATCTTGCCGCCGGCCACGGTCGTCGTGACCTCCACGAGGTCGTGCTTGCCCTGGGCGGTCGCGACGTACGTGCCGTCCTTGACCGCGCCGTCGGCGGCGCCGGACGCGTCGGCGGACGAGGCGGGCGCGGCGAGCGCGACGCCGGCGGAGGACAGGGCGCCGAGCATGGCGGCGGTGCCTGCGACGGCGGCCGACCCCTTCACGAACTGACGGCGAGAGGCGGTGTGACGAGATGCGGTGAGGTGATGCATGGTGCGGTTCCCCCTTCGTGAGATGGCGACGTCGTGCGTGACGTCATGCGGTCGCGGTGTGCGATCGATCCGTGGCACGCCGGCGCCGCCGTTGACGCAATCCACTATGTCGATACGGTCGCCCGGGCGAATCGCCTCTCAGGTTTGAGTCGATGAGCTGCGGTTCTGGTGACCAGAACGTGTCAAGGGGGATAGGGGAGGATGGTCGTGGCGGGGGGTTGACGGGACGCGAGGGACGACGCCGGGCGCGTCCTGGCGACGGGGAGGCGGCGCCGGGCGCACCTGGGTGGTGGCGAGCCGCCGATTTCGTGCGCGCGATTTCTGTCACCGGGCGCGCATATGGTGTCCCCAACGATCAGGAGCCCCCCACGGGAGACCGCGACAGTCCGCCGCGTGATCCCGGCGACGCATCCGATCAACGCATCCGTCACGAAGGAGCAGCCATGGAAAGCCGCACTCGCCTGTTTGCCGAATTCGCCGTCGCCGGTCTTCGCTACTGGGATGCCGTCGAGGTGCACGACAGCATCAAGGTCGGGGCGCGCGTGACGCTGGTGCCCGAGTTTGATAACCCGTACGACCCGAACGCCGTCGCGCTGTACCTGGACGGCAAGAAGATCGGGTTCGTGCCGCGCGGGATGAACGAGGGCATCGCGCAGCTGCTGTACTTCGGGCACGACATCTTTGACGCGTTCGTCTCCGAGGCCGACTTTTCGCGCTCCGTCAGCGAGCAGGTGCACGTCGTGGTGAAGGTCAAGGACGCGCGCGGGGAGCAGGGGAGCGCCGCGGCGGCCCACGCCTAGCGGCGTCTCGCGACCCGCGGCCTACGACCCGCGCCACCCGGTCCGCGACCCCGCGACCCGCACAAAGAGACGAGCGAGCCCGGGCCCGACGTTTCCGCTGCCCGCAGGGCGCCCGCCGGGGCG
>CACZRK010000340.1 GCA_902783515.1 uncultured Coriobacteriaceae bacterium
CACTCGGCGCCGATCTCGCAGGCGCGCAGCGCGGCGGTCGTGTCCGTGGTGAAGTAGGGGTTGCCCGTGCCGGCCGCGAAGATCACGACGCGGCCTTTCTCCAGGTGGCGGATCGCGCGACGACGGATGTACGTCTCGCAGACCTGGTGCATCTCGATGGCGCTCATGACACGGCACATCTGGCCGTTGCGCTCAAAGGCGTCCTGCAGCGCGAGCGCGTTCATGACGGTCGCGAGCATGCCGATGTAGTCGGCCTGCGCACGCTCCATGCCGTTCGCGGAACCCGCGAGCCCACGGAAGATGTTGCCGCCGCCAACCGTGATCGCGACCTGGACGCCCTGCTGGGCGACGGTCGTGATCTCGCTGGCTAGCCGATTGGCCACGGCGGGGTCTATGCCGTAGCCGTGGTCGCCCATCAGTGCCTCTCCCGAGAGCTTGAGCAGCACTCGGCTGTATGTGTAGTCGCTCATGTATCGCCTCATTCGTCGTGCGGCATGCTCCGGACATCCCTAGGATTCTAGCAGACTGCACCATGCGCCATGCGTCGGACACGAAAAGGCACCGCCGGTCAGCGAGATCGCCGACTCGACGGTGCCGGATGCGCGGCGCAGGCGTCGCGCGAGTCACGCACAGAGGCGCTAGTCCTCCTCGCCCAGGGCGAAGCACTCGAAGCGCTTGACGGTGATGGTGTCGCCAAGCTCCTTGCCGCAGGCGGCGAGGTACTGCTCGATGGTCTGCTCGGGGTTCTTCACGAACTGCTGGGCGACGAGCGTGTTCTCCTTGAAGTACTTCTCCAGGGAGCCGTTGACGATCTTCTCCTGGATGTTCGCGGGCTTGCCGGACTCGGCGGCCTGCGCGCGGTAGATGCTGAGCTCGTGGTCGATGACGTCCTGCGGGACGTTCTCACGGGAGACGGCGACCGGGCGGGCAGCGGCGACCTGCATGGCGACGTCGTGCGCGGCGGCCTTGAACGCGTCGCTCGCGAGCGTCTCCTGCTTGGTCACGGCGAACTCCACGAGGGAGCCGATCTTGCCGCCCATGTGGATGTAGCTGGAGACGTAGCCGCCCGTCGTCTCGATGCGCGCGAAGCGGGTGAGCGTCATGTTCTCGCCCATGTTGTGAACGCCCTCGGTGATGAGGTCGGCGACCGTCTCGCCGTCGATCGGGCACGCCTGGAGCTCCTCGATGGTGGTCGGGGTGTTCACCGCGGCGGCCTCGGCGACCTTGGTGGCGAGGGACTTGAAGTTGTCCGTGCCGCTCACGAAGTCGGTCTCGCACTTGAGCTCGGCGAGGGCGCCCTTGGAGCCGTCCTCGGAGACGTACGCCATGACGGCGCCCTCGTTCGTGGCGCGGCCGGCCTTCTTCACGGACTTGGCCGCACCCATCTTGCGCAGGATGTCGATGGCGGCGTCGATGTCGCCGTCAGCCTCCACGAGGGCCTTCTTGCACTCCATCATCGGGGAGCTGGTCATCTCGCGGAGCTGCTTGACGAGGGCGGCGGTGATCTGTGCCATGTCTTGATCCTTTCTCGTTCGCGTGTGGAGCGAATCCTGACGAAAGTATACGCGCTGAATACGCGACGAGCGCGGTGGATGATCCGCCACGCTCGTCGACGATGGAAACTCGTGGGCGCCAGCCGTGCGGCGACGCAGGGAACTAGGCCTTGGCCTCTTCCTTCTTGGCCTGGGCGAGGACCTCCTGGAGGGTCATCGCGCGGGGCTTGTCCTCGGCCGCGGGGGCCTCGGCGACAGCCTCGGTCTCAGGCGCGGCGGCCTCGGCCGGCTTCTCGCCCGCCATCTCGGCGGCCGTGATCTCGGTCTTGCCGGTGCCGGCGAGGACGGCGTCGGCGATGATCGACGTCATGAGGTTGATCGAGCGGATCGCGTCGTCGTTGGCGGGGATGCCGTAGTCGACGACGTCGGGGTCGGAGTTGGTGTCGATCAGGGCGACGACCGGGATGTGCAGGCGGTTGGCCTCGCGAATCGCGATCTCCTCGCGGCGGGTGTCAACGACGTACATGGCCTGGGGCAGCGCGGTCATGTCGCGGATGCCGTCCAGGTTGGCCTGCAGCTTGTCCAGCTCCTTGCCGAGGACTGCCTGCTCCTTCTTGGGCAGGGTGGCCATGCGGCCGTCCTCCTTCATGGCCTCAAGCTCCTGCATGCGGGCCACGCGAGAGCGGATGGTCACGAAGTTGGTCAGCATGCCGCCCAGCCAGCGGTTGGCGATGTAGGGCTGGCCGCAGCGCTTGGCCTCGTTGACGATGGCCTCCTGGGCCTGCTTCTTGGTGCCGACGAACAGGATCTTGCCACCCTTGGACGCGGTCTCCATCAGGAAGGAGTACGCGGCGTCGGCATCGATGATCGTCTGCTTGAGGTCAAGGATGTAGATGCCATTGCGCTCGCCGAAGATGTACGGCTTCATCTTCGGGCACCAACGACGGGTCTGGTGACCGAAGTGGACGCCCGCCTCGAGGAGCGTGCTAATGGTGATCTTCTGGGCCATGCGAACAAACCTCCATTTGGTTCGTCTTCCGCACGATGTCATTCCCCGCATGCAACCCGCCGCGCAGGCGGGCACCAGGCACCGAGGTCGTCGTGCGTGATTGATAGGCGCCGCCGTTGCGGCAGCTTTCTGAATATACCAGCCCAAGCGGAAGTCGGCATGGGCGCTCGCGATTCCGGCCGCCGTTTTGCGCGCCCTTCCATAGCATCTCCACGCCCGCGGTGGCGTGCGGCCGTCCCATGAGCCGTCCCAGGGTCAGATCACGCGGACCCGCGCGGGTGGGCCTGCTCGATCGCGCTGCGCAGGCGCTCGGGCGTGAGATGCGTGTAGATCTGCGTCGTCGAGAGGCTCGCGTGCCCGAGCATCTCCTGCACGCTGCGCAGGTCGGCCCCGCCGTCCAAAAGGTCGGTCGCGAACGTGTGGCGCATCGTGTGGGGCGTGACGCCAGCCGGCAGGCCCGCCCTGCGAGCGAGCGCGTCAAAGCGCTTGCGCAGGTCGTCCGTCGTCATGCGCCTGCCATGGACGGTGAGCAGCAGCGCGTCGGCGTCGTCGCGATCATCGAGCGCGGCGCCCGCGCGGGCGCGCGCCGCCAGCACGGGCCGCCCGCGGGCGAGGTAGTCGCGGACGGCCGAGACGGCGCGCGGGTAGATCGGGACGTTGCGCTGCTTGCTCCCCTTGCCCAGCAGCCGCACCTCGCCGCCCGTCAGGCTCACGTCGGCGACGTCAAGCCCGGAGAGCTCGGCGATGCGGCAGCCCGACGCGTACATGAGCTCCAGGCCCGCCTGGTCCCGCATCCCCTCCGGAGTCGTGACGTCGCTCACCGAGAGCAGCCGCGCCATGTCCTGCGCGACGACGACCTGCGGCAGGCGCCTGGCACCCCTCGGGGCGTCGATCGCCTCGGCGGGGTTCGCGCGCACCTCGCCCTCGCGCACGAGCCACGCGTAGAAGGAGCGCACCGACGAGAGCCGCCGGCCGACCGTCGCGCTCGCGTACCCGCGACCCGCCATCCACGCGAGGTAGCGGCGAACGTCACGATGGGTCGCGCGCAGAGCGTCGAGCCCGGCGTCCTGCGCCCACGACACGAACGACGCGACGTCCGTCGCGTAGGCACGCACCGTGTGGCTCGAGTCGTTGCGCGCGAACGTCAGGTAGTCCAGGAACCCCGCGCGCTGGGCCGCGAGCGGCAGCCCGTCGTCAAAGGGGCTGGGCACCTCCGCCCGCTCCTCGTGGCTCACTGCGCGATCCCCACGCGCGCGCCGTTGCGATCGATCCACCCCGCCATCGCCTGCAGCGCGCGGTCGGCGTACAGGCGGTAGCGGTCGCGCTTGCCGATCCTGCCCGTGACCTCCAGCGCGGGAACGATGCCGAAGTTCACGTGCATCGGCTGGTAGTCCTGCGTCTGCGGGTCGGTCGCGTAGGCGATGAGCGACCCGAGCGCAGTCTCCTTGGGCAGCGGCTCCAACCGCCCCGACCCCTCAAGGTCGGCGAGGACCCCGAGCGCGCAGAGCCTGCCCGTCGCCATCGCCTCCACGTAGCCCTCGGTGCCCGTGATCTGGCCGGCGAACCGGACCCTGCGGTCAGCGCGCAGCGCGAGCGTGTCGTCCAGCGCGTGCGGCGCGTCGATGAAGGTGTTGCGGTGCATGACGCCGTAGCGGAAGTACTCCGCGTCGCGCAGGCCGGGGATCATGCCGAAGACGCGACGCTGCTCGGGAAACGTCAGGTTGGTCTGGAACCCGACGAGGTTGTACGCCTTTCGCTCGCGATCCTCCGCCCGCTCCTCGTGGCTCATCGCGCGATCCCCACGCGCGCGCCGTTGCGATC